>JBIQML010000475.1:0-4319 GCA_044463405.1 Nakamurella lactea
GGCGCCGGCCGGCTCGAAGTCAAGGCCGGTAAGCGGGTGATCGCCGGTGAAGGACAGTTCCATGTCGGCGTCGACGCTCACCGTCGTGCCCTGCCGGCGCAGCTCCGGCGTGACCGCCGTCATCTCGACCCCGTCGGCGAAGCCGGTGTCGAACCTGACCACCCGCCGCGGGGTTAGCCAGGTGACCGGCCGCGCTGCGGTCTCGGCAGCCGGGCCGGCCCCGAGCCCTCGAACGGTGATCGTCGCGGTGCCGGACTCGCAGCGCAGGGTTGCGGTTCCTCGGGACCCTGATCCATCCCACACCGGTCCATCCAGCTCGACCCGCCCGGCGAGCAGCGGCCATCCGAAGACCTCCCGCCCCCACCTGGAGTAGGCGTCGGAGTCGGTCCACATGAACGTCGAGATCTCGCCGTCGATGTCCCCGCACCGCCCGGGGAGCGCGACGACTGCCTCGCGGAAGTGCCCGGACCGGGGTTCGCGCTGCCAGGAGTCCACCGCAGCGGATTCGAAGTCGACATCGTAGAACCGCAGGCGACAGGGCCGCTGGTGGCGCGGGGCGGCGCGGAACTCCGGTCCCAGCAGCATGCCGGACAGCTCCTCCGGCGGGCGGAACCACGCCGTCACGGTCTGCCCGGACATCAGCCAGGGGGGATCCGGCCAGCCGCCGAGCCAGCGCCGCAGCGGATCGATCGCGCCGCTGCCGGTCACGTGCTGAAGCCGATCGATGCGCAGCCGTCGACCACCAGCACCTGCCCGCTGAGGTAGGAGGCGTCCGTTGAGGCCAGGAACGCGACGGCGGTGGCGATCTCCTCCGGCTCTGCCACCCGGCCGAGCGGGATCTTCGCGACCAGGCGGCCCTCGTCGACGATTCCCGCCGTGCTGGCGGCGACGAACTGATCGGTACGGGTCCAGCCGGGGGCTATCGCGTTGACCCTGATGCCGTCGGCCGCCCATTCCACCGCGAGAGTCCTGGTCAGGCCCTCGATCCCGGACTTGGCGGCGGTGTACGACAGCCTCCCGGGAAGTCCCATCTTCGCCACCACCGACGACACCGTCACGATGCTGGGCGCCGGCGACCTCGACAGCGCCGGGTAGGCGGAGCGGCAGCATCGGAACGTCCCGTCCAGGTGGGTGCCGAGCATGCGCGACCACCCTTCGTCCGTGATGCCGGCCGATGGCTGCTGGTCGGTGATGCCGGCGCAGGTAACCAGGGTGTCCATCCCGCCGAGCTGGTCGACCACCTGACGGACGAGCTCGTCCACGCTGGGTCCGGACATGACGTCGACGTGCCGGGCCAGCGCGGACAGCCCTTGCGCCGCAAGGCTCTGCGCCGACTGCGAGGCGGCGTCTACATCGTGGTCGGCAAGCACGACGCTGCTGCCCCGCTGCGCCAGGCACCTGGCAACGGCAAGGCCGATGCCACGGGCGGCTCCGGTGATGACGGCGACGGGTCGGTTGGGTGTCATGCGGTGTCCTCCTGTGCGATGGGTCCGGTCCGGGTGGTGGTGCTTCGGCCGGGGGTCACCGGCCCGGTCGAGCCGCGCCAGATGAGCTCGATCGGCTCGCGGATCACGTCCGAGATGCGAGGCGGCGTGCTCTGAAGGACCATCTCGACGCCGTGCCGGCCGAGCTCGAACAGCGGCATCCGCACCGTGGTGAGCGGGGGTAGCAGGTAGTCGGCAAGGTCGAGGTCGTGCACGCCGACGACGGACAGCTCGCCGGGAATGCTGACGCCCTGGCGGGATGCCTCGCGAATCGCGCCAAGGGCAGAGGCAAGGTTCGCCGCGAAGATTGCGGTGAACTCGATTCCGGATGCCAGCAGTCCCTGCATGGCCGTGCGGCCGCCCTGCGCCGTGTAGTTGGCCTCGACGGTGAGCGCAGGGTCGAAGGGCACGTCGTGTGCCTTCAACGCATCTCGGTAGCCGATCTCCCTGCGCCGGGCCGTGTCGGACCGCGCCGCCCCGCGCAGGTGGGCGATGCGCCGATGCCCGAGGCTGAACAGGTGCGAGACGGCCAGCGATGCCGCCCTGCGGTCGTCAAGCGCGATCGTCCGGGCGACGTCGGCCTGCTGGCTGTTCATCAACAGCCAGGGGGCACCGAAACCGTTCAGCGTGCCGATGGTGCCCTGGGTGAGGTAGATCCCGGCGATGATCAGCCGGTCGACCCGGCCGCGGCCGAGCGTCGACAGGAAGGCATCGACCTGGCTGCTCTCCCGGCCAACGCTGCCGGTGAGCAGGACGTGTCCGTTGTCGCGGGCCGCGACCTCGGCCCCCCTGATGATCTCCGCGTACACCGGATTGGCGTAGTCGGGCAGCACCAGGCCGATGGTGTGGGACAGGGCGGTGCGCAGGCTGCGCGCTGCGACGTTCGGCACGTACCCCACCTGGCGAACCGCCTGCATGATGCGGGCGCGCGTCTCCGGGCGGATCCTGAGCCCCGGGTCGTTGTTGAGGACCCTTGACACCGTCGAGCGGTCCACCCCGGCGACGGTCGCGACGTCGCGAAGCGTCGCGATCGCGCCATTGTTGCCCGGCACCCGTCACCTCCCGCCCCGGCTGCCGCCGCGGTCCTGCCCTCCGCCGTCGCTCCGGTCGCCCACCGCGGCCCCGAATGTTACCGATCGCGCACACGATTGTCCAACTCCCTCACGACCGGCGACGATCGCCGGCGACGGGCCGGGCGCATGAACCGGCGGCAACCAGCGATCGGCGGTAACGAGCGAGCGCCGCGAGGCACCGGTGACGGCGCCGCAGGGCGCGAAGCGCCGCGGAAGTCGCTCTGGCCTCGCCGCTTTCGTGGCCTCAGCTGCTCCGCCGGGCAGGCGAGTGCGGGATCGGGACTCCGCGTCATGGATGTCGGGACGGGGCTTGACTGCCTCGGAACTTCGGGTGTAAGACTGGTCAATCGCTTGACTGACCGGCAAGAACCAGACAGCTTGGTCCAGGGAGGACTCGATGGTGCTCGGTGCGCGTTCCACACGACGATTGACAGCGATCGCTGCCGCAACCGCGGTGATCGCCTTCGCAGTCAGCTGCAGCAGCGCGGGGAACCCCGGGGGGTCAGGGTCGGCGGGCAGCTCGCCATCGGGGGCGAGCCAGGAGACGACGCCGGCATCCAGCGCCGGCGGCCAATCCTCCCCCTCCGCCGGCTCGACGCAGGTCAGCAGTTCGGCGGCGGGAGCCGGTTCCGGATCGTCGACGGCCCCGGCCTCCGGCTCGGCGTCCTCCACCGCCGCGAGCTCCGGGTCAGACCTGCTCGCGCAGCTGAAGGTCGGCGACCCCGATCCGAGCATCTGTCAGGGGAAGAAGTACACCATCGGATTCGACGTCTACTCGGCGACCGAGGGATTCGCCGTCGAGAACACCAAGAACTTCAAGGACCTGGCGAAGGCGCTGGGCTGTGTCACCCCGGTGGTGCTGGTCGACAACGCCGATCCGACGACCGTGACGGCGAACATCAACTCCTTCGTCCAGCAGCACGTCGACGGCGTGGTACTGGCCCAGGTGGTGGCGGCCGCCCAGCCGGGAATCATGCGGACGCTGAACAAGGCCAAGATTCCCGTCGTCGCCGCCTATGTCGCGGCGCCCGGTGCGCCGTTCATCGACGTCGACAACGCGGCCGCCGGCATGAGCGGCGGCGTCGCGGTCGGGAAGGAGTTCGCGAAGCGGTATCCGGGCACGCTCCCGTACATCGTCATCGGGGCGTTCCCGGAGGGCGGCGACGTCTCGATCGCCCGGATGGACGGTGTGGTCAAGGGCGTGCAGAGCGTGATACCGGGGATCCCGGCCGACCACATCCTCTCGGTGGACACCAAGGCCGACCCTGCGCAGGCGAACACGGGTACCACCAACGTCTTGCAGCGGCTGCCGGCCGACGCGCACATCATCTATTCCGGCATCAACGACCTGAACACATACGCGATGTTGCAGGCGATCCGGACCGCGCACCGGGAGGACACCGCGGTCGGGATGGGAATGGGCGGCGACCCAACGGGCCGCGGGTTCATCTGCTCGAACCAACCCTCCTACTACGGGTCGGTCGGGTTCTTCCCGGACAAGTACTTCCAGTTCCTGCTCCCGGCGCTCATCGGGATCATCAACGGCCAGTCGCTGCCGGACCGAATCGTCCTGCCGACGAAGGTCCTCACCGCGGACAACATGAAGACCTACTATCCCGACGCGCCGTGCTGACCACCGACCTGATGTCGTGAGGAGACCATTGACGTGAGCGACGGCACGCCGAACCACACGGCTGCAGAGCGAATCCCCGCAGAGTCCGACAGTCGGGCCCAGGGTCGTGCGGTATTCGAACTGCAAGGC
>JBIQML010000476.1:0-4312 GCA_044463405.1 Nakamurella lactea
GCCCCTGCTGTCCGATCCCGCGCTGCGCGACTACCACCTGCTGCCCAGCGTGCACGGCGACCTGCTGGCCAGGCTGGGCCGGGTGGACGATGCCAGGGGCGAGTTCGAACGCGCCGCAGCGCTGGCCCGCAACACCCGCGAGCGCGACCTGCTGCTCGCCCGTGCCCGGTCAACCGGCGGCTGATCGGGCACGGGATTCCATTCCGGGGAGGGAGGCGAGGTTCAGCCGGCGGCGAAGAACACCACCGCGATGCCGAGGTAGCCGGCCAGCAGCACCCAGCCGCTGCTCCGTCTGGCCCGTCCCGACATCAGCAGCAGCGCGGGAATCAGCACGGCGACGGTCAGCCCCAGGAACTCGACCGGCCGGAACGTCAGCGGCAGCGGCCGCAGGCCGATCGAGATCAGCGCCACCGCGGGAATGACGAAGGTGGCCACCTGCGCCGAGGAACTCAGCGCGATCTCGCTGGCCAATCGCACGTTCCCGCGCGCGGCGATCACCACCGCGCCGCCGTGCTCGGCGGCGTTGCCGACGATGGCCACGATGACCGCGGAGGTGAAGAACGTTCCCAGACCGGTCCGGTCGGCGAAGGCGGTGATGCTGCCGGTGAGCATGTCGGTGACGGCCACCGTCGCGACGGTCGCCGCGGCCAGCGTGGCCAGGCCCCGCGCCAGCGACCAGGCCCCTTCGGCCGGGGCCGAGCGATGCTTTCGCTGCGCGCGCAGTTCGGTGCGGATCTGCGTGGTGGTGAGGGTGACGTAGATCGCGAGCAGGATCACCGCGATCGGCACGGTGAGCCACAGGAACTGCTGCGGCGACGTCCCGGTGCGATGCACCAGCGACGGGATCGCGAACAGCGCTGCCGCCAGCGCCACCTGGCCCAGCGATCCGAACACCGAGCGACGCCCCAGCCGGCCCCGCCCACCGAAGACCAGCGCGGTGCCCAGCACCAGCAGCAGGTTGCTGACCACCGACCCGACCAGCGAGGCGCGCACCACGGTGAACAGCCCGTCGTGCACCGCGAACAGCGCCACCAGCAGTTCGGGGGCGTTGCCGAAGCTGGCGTTCAGCAGCCCGGCGATCACCGGGCCGGTGTGCTCGCCGACCTGCTCGGTGGACTCCCCGATCACGTAGGCCAGCGGCACCAGCGCCAGCGCGCTCAGCACGAACAGCGCGACGTCACCGACACCGAGCAGGCTCAGGATGATGGCGATGGGTACCAGTGCGGTGGCGATCCACAGGATGCGGCGCACCACGTGCTGGTCGTCCTCCTCACCGCGGCCGGCGGGGACGTTGCGACGCGTCCGTGCCCGCCGCATCCCCGGCCCCGGTACGGTAACACTCCGGGCGGAGCCGCTCTGACCTGGGGATTCGCCAGGGGCAGGCGCCGGCGCCAGGTCAGCGCAGCGCGGCCGCGGTGGGGCAGGACACGGCCGACGCGCCGGCGATGCCCACGCGATTCAAGTGCCGCGCGACGGCGGCCCAGGCCCGGTAGATGGGCACCTCGCGGTACTCGATGGCGCGTTCGGCGCAGAACGCGCGGACGATCGGCCGCGCCTGGCGCAGGTTCGGTCGCGGCATCGCGGGGAACAGGTGGTGCTCGATCTGGTAGTTCAGCCCGCCCATGGCCAGGCTCGCGGTGCGACCGCCCGCCACGTTGCGGGACATCAGCACCTGCCGGCGCAGAAAGTCGATCTTGCTGTCCCTGGGCACGGTGGGCATGCCGATGTGGCTGGCGGAGAACGCCGAGCCCAGATACAGCCCGGTCGCCGCCAGTTGCACGCCGAGGAAGGCCGCCGCGATGCCCCACGGCAGCACCATGAACAGCACCGCCGGATAGACGCCCAGCCGTATCGCCAGCAGGGTCGCCTCGATCCAGCGGTGCTTCATGCCGCGGCGGGTGAGCACCGCGTGCACGCTCTGGGCGTGCAGGTGCAGCGCCTCCACGATGAGCAGCGGGAAGAACCACCACCCCTGCCGGTCCCGCATTGCGGTGGCGATCCGGCCCCTTCCGGGTTGCTCGGCCTCATAGAAATGCACCACCGAGGGGGTGATGTCGGGGTCCTTGCCGATCTGGTTGGGCGCCTGGTGATGCCTGGTGTGCTTGGTGTTCCACCAGCCGAGGCTCACGCCACCCAACCCGGTGCCCAGCAGCAGCGCCGTCCACTCGTTGGCCTTGCCGGACCGGAAGATCTGGCGGTGCGCGGCGTCGTGACTCAGGAACAGGATCTGGGTGAACACCACAGCCAGCCCCACCGCGATGGCCACCTGGGCCCAGTGCGCCCCCAGGAACGCGAAGCCCACCCACGCGGCGGCCAGCGCGGCCAGCAGCGCCGAGATCTTGGTGGCGTAGAAGCCGTACCGGGGGCGCATCAGGCCGAGCGCCTGGACCTGTTTCAGAACTGCCGAGTAATCACTGGCGGCGCGACGGGCGGGCCGCTCCGCTTGTACGGGGGTAGCAGTCATCTGCAGGTCGGTGTCCTTGTCCAGCCGGAGGAGGGCCGCGGCGCACGGCGCGCCACGAACGGCACGGATGCCGGCAGGCGCTGCCGTCTGCGGATCCAGGCTTCCTCGTCAGTATGCCCCAGCATCCTGTGCGTCAACCGCGTCGTGGGCCTCCGACGCTGCTATGTGCCATACTGTGTGCAAGTTGGATTTCTTGGTTCGTGATTTTCCCTCTTCACTGCGCTGGCATCGGTTCGGCCTGCCGACCGAGATGACGTCACGCCGATGGGGCCGAAGAGCTCGTAACAGATTGCCAACGGCACCAGTTCGTGGCCGACCGGTCGCGAACCCATCGCAGCGCAAGGAATGGTCATGGCACAAGGAACCGTCAAATGGTTCAACGGCGAGAAGGGCTTCGGCTTCATCTCCCCGGACGAGGGCGGCGCCGACGTCTTCGTGCACTACTCGGAGATTCAGTCGAGCGGCTACCGGTCGCTGGACGAGGGCCAGAAGGTGACGTACACCGTCACCCAGGGCGCCAAGGGCCCGCAGGCCACCGGCGTCACCCCCGCCTGACAGGTCTCGCAATACCGAATCCGGCGACCGCACCGGTCGCCGGATTCGGCATACCCACCTATCGCTGATCGGCCGCGTCCGGTTCGGTCCACTGCATGATCGCCAGGACCGCGTCGGTCTGTGCGGTCGTCTCGTGCTGCTCCCCGTCGGCGAACATCAGGCACTCACCGGGTCGCATCTCGGCACTCTCGCCGTCGCCGACGACGTTCACCTCGCCGGCGGCGACGGCGAGCAACTGTGGCCCCACCGCCGGGTGGCGGCCGATCACGCCGCCCGCGGTCATCGTCAAGACGACCATGGACGCCGGTCCGCAGGTCTCGAACAGCCTCCCGGGCGACGCGGCCGGCTGATGAGCCGTCACTCCGTGCGAGGCGAAGCGCACGATCTCCTCCGTCACCACAGGCACGCGGCGCATCAGCGCTGATCGTCGTCCTCTGTGGCGGCCGCGGCGGCCCGGTTGACCGCCGACACCACCGCCTTGAGCGAGGCCAGCGTGATCGACGAGTCGATGCCGACGCCCCACATCACCTGACGGTCGATGGCGCACTCCACGTAGGCCGCGGCCCGCGCATCACCCCCTGCGGACAGCGCGTGCTCGACGTAGTCCAGCACCCGCACGTCGTGCTCGGCGGTGGACAGCGCGTCGCAGAAGGCGGCGACCGGGCCGTTGCCGACCCCCGTCACCGACTGCTCGACGCCGTCGATGCGGACGGTGGCCGTCATCTGGTCCCTGCTGTTCTCGCCCGGCTGCGCTGACTGCGCTGTGCCCTCGACGTCCTCGGTGCGCGAGCGGATCAACTCCAGCGGGGTGGTGCGATCCAGGTACTCGGAGGCGAAGAAGTCCCACATCGCCTGCGGCGACACCTCGCCGCCCTCGTCGTCGGTGTGCTGTTGGACCACGTGCGAGAACTCGATCTGCAGCCGGCGCGGCAGTTCCAGCCCGTGCTCGGTCTTCATGATGTAGGCGACGCCGCCCTTGCCGGACTGCGAGTTGACCCGGATCACCGCCTCGTAGCTGCGGCCGACGTCCTTCGGGTCGATCGGCAGGTATGGCACCTGCCAGGTGAACTCGTCCACCGGCACGCCTGCCACCGCGGCGTCCCGCTTGAGGTGCGAGAAGCCCTTGTTGATGGCGTCCTGGTGCGAGCCGGAGAACGCGGTGTAGACCAGGTCGCCGCCGTACGGGTGTCGCTCCGGAACGTCCAGCTGGTTGCAGTACTCCACCGTGCGGCGGATCTCGTCGATGTCGGAGAAGTCGATCTGCGGGTCGATGCCCTGGCTGAACAGGTTCAG
>JBIQML010000477.1:0-4305 GCA_044463405.1 Nakamurella lactea
TCCTGAACATCAAGGGCCCCGAGCTGCTCAACAAGTACGTGGGGGAGACCGAGCGGACCATCCGGCTGATCTTCCAGCGCGCCAGGGAGAAGGCCTCCGAGGGGACCCCGGTGATCGTGTTCTTCGACGAGATGGACTCGGTGTTCCGGACCCGCGGATCCGGCGTGTCCTCGGACGTGGAGACCACCATCGTTCCGCAGCTGCTGAGCGAGATCGACGGCGTGGAGGGGCTGGAGAACGTCATCGTGATCGGCGCCTCCAACCGGGAGGACATGATCGATCCCGCGATCCTGCGGCCCGGCCGGCTGGACGTGAAGATCAAGATCGAGCGGCCGGACGCCGAGGCGGCGCGGGACATCTTCGCCAAGTACCTCACCCCGGAACTGCCGATCAGCCAGTCCGACCTGGCCGAGTTCGGCGGGGATCGGGCGGCGACGGTGGCGGCCATGATCCAGCACACCGTGGAGCGGATGTACGCCGAGAGCGACGAGAACCGGTTCCTGGAGGTCACCTACGCCAACGGCGACAAGGAGGTCCTGTACTTCAAGGACTTCAACTCCGGCGCCATGATCCAGAACATCGTGGACAGGGCCAAGAAGGCGGCCATCAAGGCCAGGATCGAGTCCGGGTCGCAGGGGCTGCAGGTCACCCACCTGCTGGATGCCATTGTCGACGAGTTCGCCGAGAACGAGGACCTGCCCAACACCACCAACCCCGACGACTGGGCGCGGATCTCCGGCAAGAAGGGCGAGCGGATCGTCTACATCCGAACCCTGGTGTCCGGCAAGCAGTCCGAGGGGTCGCGGGCCATCGACACCGCTTCCAACACCGGCCAGTACCTGTAACCGCCACCGCTACCTGTCACCGCCGGCGGGCGGCCGCCCGGGGAGGTCGGAGTGCACAGCGGTCTGCGTTCCCGGGCCGCCGAGACCACGGATCGGGTGGTCGCCACCGACCCCGGCCTGAACCGGCTGCGGATGGCCGTCTCCGCCACGGTCGCGGTGGGCACCACCCTGGCCGTCGAGTACGGCATCGCGATGCTGATCGGGGCGGGCGCGCAGGGTGTGCTGGTGTCCATGCTGCTCGGCGCGGTGATCGCCATGATGGGCTCGATGGCGTTGACCGGCACCGGTTTCTGGCCCAAGGTACGCACCGCGGCGTTCTTCCCGGTGGCCGTGGGGGCCGGCATGGTGATCGGGGTCGTGGTCGGCAACCGCACCGATGTGATGCTGGTGGTCTTCGTCGCCGTGATGTTCGTGGCGGTGTTCATCCGCCGCTTCGGGTTGCCGTTCTTCTTCTACGGATTCATGGCATGGATGGGCTACTTCTTCGCCGCCTTCCTGCACGCGACGGTGACGGTGCTGCCGACCCTGATCGTCGCGGTGGTGGTCGCCACGGTGTGGGTACTGCTGCTGGCGGTGACGGTGCTGCGCACCAACCCGCGGCGAACGCTGCGGCGCACGGTGCAGTCGTACCGGGCCCGGGCCCGGCGGGTGCTGCGAATGTGCGCCGACCTGCTGCAGACCGGACCCGGCGACGATCGGCGGCGCGCCAGGCTCCGGCGGCGGCTGCAGGCCGGGCAGTCCGGCCTGGCGGATGCCGCGCTGGCCGCCGAGGGCTGGTCGGAGCTACCGGATGCGCTGTGGCCGGGGTGGTCCGGCCCCGCCCTGCGGCGCCGGCTGCTGGACCTGCAGCAGGCGGTGGACCGGTTCGTCGCGTCCACGCTGGCGCTGGCCGACCAGCCGGGCCCGCTGGCCGAGCGCGCGGCGCGGATCGCCGACCGGCTCGCCAGCCGCGACGATGCGGTGGCGGCGGTGCTGGCGGACCGGCTGGCGGGCGCCGCCTCCCGCGGGGAGGCCGTCGACGAGCCCGGATGGTGGCCGGCCCGGCACCTGGCGGTGGCCGCCCGGGAACTGGCCGAACTGGCGGCGCGGGGCGGCGAGCCGCCGGAGGTGGAACCGGTCGACGAGTTCGCCGCCAGCGTGTCGCTGGCGATGGGCAACCTGCCCGGGTCGCCGTCCGTGGCGCGCGACGTGCCGGCCCGCACCCGCTCGTGGAATCCGTTGGCCCGGCTGGACATGACGACGCGGCAGGCGATCCAGGTCGCCGTGGCTGGGGCGCTGGCCATCGTGTTCGGCCGGGAACTGTCGGCCACCCGGTACTACTGGGCGGTGATCGCCGCCTTCGTGGTGTTCACCGGGACCGGAACCCGGTCCGAGACGTTCGTCAAGGCCGCCAGCAGGGTACTGGGCACGATGCTCGGCCTGGTGGCCGCCATCGGCCTCGCGAACCTCACCGCGGGACACTCGGCCTGGGTGCTGGTGGTGATCCTGGCGTCGATCTTCTGCGGGTTCTACCTGGTGCGGGTGTCCTACGCGTACATGATCTTCTTCATCACGATCATGGTGGGGCAGCTGTACAGCGTGCTGCACGAGTTCAGCGACGGTCTGCTGGTGCTGCGGCTGGAGGAGACCGGCATCGGCGCCGCCGCCGGCATCGTGGTCGCGCTGATCGTGACCCCGCTGTCCACCCGGGAAACCGTGCGCAGCGCCCGCGACAACCTGCTCACCGAGCTAGCCGACCTGCTCGACGTGCTGGCCCGCCGGTGGGAGTCCGGGGAGCGGGCCGGTGATCTGGACGCTCGGTCCCGGTCCATCGACAACCGGGTGCGGGAGCTGCTGATGGTGGCCAGGCCGCTGACCCGCCCGCTGATCTGGGGCAACAACAGCAGGCGGAGCCGGCACCGGCTGGGCCTGTACGCGGCCACCGCCGCGCATGCCAGGGCGCTGGTGGTGGCGGTCCGTGGGCGGCCCGGTCGGGCGGGAGACGCCGGGGATGGGAAAGACGCAGCGGCCGCGAGCCGGGCGCTGGCGCGGGCGGCGACCCTGCTGACCGACCTGGCCCCGGGTCGGCGGGCACCGTCGCTGGGGCAGCCGCTGGCCGAGGCGGACGAGGCGATCATGCGGGGGTTGCCGCCACACGGCCGGGCCCGGTCCGGCGATGCGGTGCTGCATGCGCTGATGCACCTGCACGACGTGCTCGCGGAACTGGGGGCGCCGCCGCCGGACCTGGCGGAGCCGGCGGGGCGCCCCGAGCGCGTCGATCGGGGCGGCGGGATCAGGCGGTGACGGGGACCGCGCGCCGCACCGTCACCCAGCACAGCACCGCCGCGACCAGCATCAGCCCGGCGCCTGCCCAGGACGCCACCGCCATGCCCGCGGTGAAGGCCGCCCGCGCGGCATCGGCCAGCACGGTTCCGGCCCGGGCCGGCAGGTCGCCGGCCACCGCCAGCGCCCCGCCGAGGGTCTGACCGGCGGCCTCCCGCGCGTCCTCCGGCAGCCCCGACGTCAGGGCAGTGGCCATCCGGTGCGTGTACACGGCGGCGCCGATGCTGCCCAGCAGGGCGATGCCCAGCGCACCGCCGAACTCGCTGCCGGTCTCCAGCACCGCCGAGGCGGCCCCCGCCCGTTCCGGCTGCACCAGGCCGAGCGCCAGGTCGGTGACCAGGGTCATCACCACCACCAGGCCCATCGCCAGCACGCTCGCCCCGATCAGCGCCGGCACCAGGCTCGCCCGCTGGGCGACCAGCGCGAGGACGACGAAACCCGCTGCCGCCACGACGAATCCGGCGCCCATCATCCGCGCGCGCCCGAACCGGGTGGCCAGCGCCGGCACCGCGGGAGTGATGCTCGCGATCGCCACCGACGGCAGCACGCTCCACAGCGCCGCGGCGAGCGGGGTGTACCCGAGCACGGACTGCAGGAACTGCGTCACGAAGATCGCATTGCCCACCACGCCGAACGTCGCCATCAGGTTCGCTCCGACCGAGGCGCCGAACCCGGGCCTGGCCAGCAGCGCCAGGTCCAGCATGGCCGCGTCGCCGAGCCGGCGCTGGCGCGCCACGAACACCAGCCCGACGCCGAGGCCGAGGACGATCAGCACCGGATACCAGGACGAGAACCCTTCCGCGGCCCACTCCTTGATGCCGTAGATCACCGGGAGCACGGTCGCCAGCGACAGCGCGGAGCTGACCAGGTCGAACCGGCCGCGGCGCTCGGGCCGGAACTCCGGCACCAGGACCGGGCCGAGGATCATCAGCAGCGCCATCGCCGGGATGTTGATCAGGAACACCGAACCCCACCAGAAGTGCTCCAGCAGGATCCCGGACAGCACCGGGCCGAGCGCGATGCCGCCGGTCATCACGCCGGTCCAGATCGCGATCGCCGTGCGGCGCTGGGTGTCGTCGGTGAACATCGAGCGCAGCAGCGCCAGCGTGGACGGCATCAGCGTGGAGCCGGCGACCCC
>JBIQML010000478.1:0-4282 GCA_044463405.1 Nakamurella lactea
GCGCACCGAGCACTTCGTGCTGACCACCGAGCACGTGTTCTTCCGCACCGGCATCCTGAACCGCCGGCAGCACCAGATCCCGCTCTCGCGCATCCAGAACATCGAGACCGTGGTGACCTTCTGGGGGCGCATCCTCGGCTTCGGCTCGCTGATCGTGGATTCCGCCGCCGACCAGCCGTTGGAGTTCTCCAACGTGGCATCCCTGACCAAGGTGCAGAGCACGCTCAACCAGCTCATCGCCGACGACCGGGACCAGTACGGCGATCCGATGGACCCGCGCGGCCGGCCGGCCCCACCGCCCACCGAGGTGGTCGATCGTGACGGGTCTGAGGGGGGCTACCGCGAGGACGATCCGCGTGGCGGTGACGGATACCCGCAGGACGGCTACCCCGAGCAGCCCCCGCCACGCCGGGAACGGGACGGGCGGTGACGGCCGCGGCGGGCAGCGACGCCACCCTTCCCGACGTGGTGCCCGCCGAGGGCCTGCCCCGGCGCGTGCAGATCGTCGAGGTCGGCCCGCGGGACGGCCTGCAGAACGAGAAGGATCCCATCCCGGCGGCCGCGAAGCTCGAGTTCATCGACCGGCTCGGGGCGGCCGGACTGACCGTCATCGAGTCCACCAGCTTCGTCAATCCCCGGTGGGTGCCGCAGCTCTCGGACGCCGCCGAGGTGTTCCCGGCGATCGCGCGGCGGCCGGGCGTGCGCTACCCGGTGCTGGTGCCCAACCGGCGGGGGATGGATCGCGCGCTGCAGGCGGGGGTGACGGAGATCGCCGTGTTCGGCTCGGCCACCGAGACGTTCGCGCACCGGAACCTGGCCAGCACGCTGGAGGGCCAGTTCGACATGTTCGCCCCGGTGGTCACGGCGGCCGTCGAGCGCGGCATCCGGGTGCGCGGCTACCTGTCCATGTGCTTCGGCGACCCCTGGGAGGGCCGGGTGCCGGTCGCGCAGGTCGTGCAGGCCGGGCGGCGGCTGCTGGAGCTGGGCTGCGCGGAGCTGTCCCTCGGCGACACCATCGGTGTCGCGACGGCCGGTCAGGTGACGGCGCTGCTGGAGGCGTTCGACGCGGCCGGGGTCGGGGTCGACAGGCTCGCGGTGCACTTCCACGACACCTACGGGCAGGCGCTGGCCAACACCGTGGCGGCGCTGCGGTTCGGGGTGGCGACGGTGGACGCCAGCGCCGGCGGGCTGGGCGGGTGTCCGTATGCCCAGTCCGCGACCGGCAACCTGGCCACCGAGGACCTGGTGTGGCTGCTCACCGGGCTGGGCATCGAACACGGCGTCGACCTGGACGCCCTGGTGGCCACCAGCGTCTGGATGGCGGGCCTGCTGGGGCGGCCCAGCCCGTCGGCGGTGGTGCGGGCGCTGGGTGCGACGATCCAGCCGAGTCCGCCGGTGTGACGGCGGCCGCCGGTCCTCGCGTCACCGCCAGCGAAAGTGCACGTACAGCTTGCCGAAGTTGTCGCTGTCCTTCTCCACCCGGTGATACAGCGCCTTGATGTCCTTGCGCTGCAGGAACCGCAGCACGTGCTTCTTCAACGCGCCGGACCCCTTCCCGGGAATGATCTCCACCAGTTTGGCGTGCTTGGCGACGGCCTCGTCGATCACCGCCTGCAGCGCGCGGTCGATGTCCGCACCCTTGTTGTACAGCGGGTGCAAATCCAGCGTCAGCTTCATGGCGCCTCCGCGCCTGCCGGCGCCCGGCCGCCGAAGATCCCGGTGAAGGTCATGCCCAGCACCCGGGTCTCGCCCCGCCACGCGGTGCCCGTCACCTCCACCAGCCCCAACCCGGGGCGGCTGCGCGAGGGCCGCACGGTCCCGATCTCGGCGCGGCAGGCCAGCACGTCACCGGGGAAGACCGGCGCCGGCCAGGCCAGGTCCCGACCGCCCGGGGAACCCTGCGAGGTCGACCCGGCCAGCACGGTGTCCGCATAGGCGCGCATCCACAGCGAGCAGGTAAACCAGCCGGACGCGCACAGCCCGCCCAACACCGACTCGCGGGCGGCGGCCTCGTCGGTGTGGAACGGCTGCGGATCGAACCGCCGGGCGAACGCGAGCATCTCGTCCCGGTCCACGAGCGTGGACCCGAGGTCGATCACGTCACCGCTGTGGAAGTCTTCGAATGCCCTGCCTGTGACTCTGCCCATGCCGCCCATCGTGCCCGGCCCGTCCACGGTCGATGTTCGGGGGTCCGATGCACCGTTGTGCTGACGATGTGTCCGGAAAAGCGCGCCGCACACCCGCGAACACCGTGCCCGACGGTCCCACCGGCGTCGCGGCACTAGGGGATCGCGGCGACTCCCGACTCCTCGTCCTCGCTCTGACCGCCGCCATCGTAGGTCTCGACGATGTCGTTGATCTCCTCGGTGGCGAATCCGCTGCGCACACCCCAGGACGCGGCCGGCAACGTCCAGCACGCGGCCGAGGAGCTGTCGGTGCACCGCCAGACCGTGTACTACCGGTTGCAGCACATCGAGGCGATCACCGGGTTGCAGCTCGCGCGCGGCGAGGACCGGCTGCTGCTGCATCTGGGGTTGAGGCTGGCGCCGTTCCTGGCGGCCGGCGCGCCGCCCGGCTGACCGGCACGCCCGGCCGGCTGCCCGCGCCCGAAAGTAAACTACCGTTCACCTCATGACACACGACCCGAACGTCGACGGCGGGGAGCGCGTCGTCGCGTCGCCCTGGTCCGACCTCCGCGGGCGCATCGCTGCCGGCGGCGCCGCCAAGTACCACGAGGCCAACGCGGCCAAGGGCAAGATGTTCGCCCGGGAACGCATCGCGCACCTGGTCGACGCCGGCAGCTTCGTCGAGGACGGCCAGTTCGCCAACGCGCTCGCGGACGGGCTGCCCGCCGACGGCGTCGTCACCGGCATCGCCCGCATCGCCGGCCGGCCGGTCGCCCTGATGGCCAACGACTCCACCGTCAAGGCCGGTTCCTGGGGTGCCCGCACCGTGGAGAAGATCATCCGGATCATCGAGCGTGCCTACGCCACCGGCGTGCCGATGATCTACCTGGTGGACTCCGCCGGGGCACGCATCACCGACCAGGTCGACCTGTTCCCCGGACGGCGCGGTGCCGGGAAGATCTTCCACACCCAGGTGCGCGCCTCCGGCTCGATCCCGCAGGTGTGCGCGCTGTTCGGGCCGTCCGCCGCCGGTGGCGCCTACATCCCGGCGTTCTGCGACCTGGTCGTCATGGTGGACGGCAACGCCTCCATGTACCTGGGCTCCGACCGGATGGTCGAGATGGTGACGGGGGAACGCACCACCCTGGAGGAGATGGGCGGCGCCAAGATGCACACCACCGTCTCCGGGGTGGGGCACCTGCTGGCCAAGACCGAGGACGAGGCACTGGCCGCGGTGCAGCGATTCCTGTCCTACCTGCCGGACAACTACCGGGCAGCGCCGCCGGCCGCCGAGCCGGCCGGGCCGGGCAAGGGGGATCTGCGGGCGCTGGTTCCCGCATCCGAGCGGCAGGCCTTCGACATGCGCCGCTTCATCAAGGCGCTGGCCGACGACGGCTCGGTGTTCGAGATCCATCCCGGCTGGGCGCGGGAGCTGACGGTCGCCTTCGGCCGCATGGACGGGCAGGTGGTCGGCTTCGTCGGCAACAACTCGCTGTTCCGCGGCGGGGTGCTGTTCGTGGACTCGGCGGACAAGGCCACCCACTTCATCCAGCTGTGCGACGCGTTCAACGTGCCCCTGGTGTTCCTGTCGGACGTGCCCGGCTTCATGGTCGGGGCGGCGGTGGAGCGGCAGGGCATCATCCGGCACGGCGCCAAGATGATCACCGCGGTGTCCGAGGCCACCGTGCCGAAGATCTGCGTGGTGGTGCGCAAGGCCTACGGCGCCGGGCTGTACGCGATGGCCGGGCCGGGCTTCGACCCGGACGCCACGCTGGCGCTGCCCACCGCCAAGATCGCCGTGATGGGCGCCGAGGCCGCCGTCAACGCGGTGTATGCCAAGAAGCTGGCCGCCATCGACGACGACGGCGATCGCGCGGCGACCATCGCCCGGCTGCGCGAGGAGTACGAGGCCGACATCGACATCGTCCGGCTGGCCTCGGAGCTGGTGGTGGACGCCCTGGTCGAGCCGGAGGACCTGCGCGCCGACCTGATCACCCGGATCGCGGCCGCCCGGGGTAAGGACCGCTCGTTCTCCCGTCGCCGGCACGGGGTCAGCCCGGTCTGAGCGGCGACGCGGCGGCGCGGCGGCGCGGCGGCGCGGCCTGTAGCGAAACTACGTGAGGTGGGGCTGGTTCGGGCGCGGGGCTGTCTGGCCG
>JBIQML010000479.1:0-4276 GCA_044463405.1 Nakamurella lactea
CCGGTCAGGGATGTAGGTGGCAAACGTGTCAGCCAGTGCCGCACGCGCCACCGCTTCATCGTCTCGATCGCAGGCCCAAACGAGCACGCGGTTCCCAGGCGCCGGGTCGAAGGTGGCTCCGTAGCTGAACGGCACCGGCCGGACATGGATGATCGTCCGATCAAGCGGTCGCTCAGTCCCGTCGGAGAGCACGAGGTGCAGGCTCACTTGGTAGTCGCGGTCCTCCGCCATGTCGATCCTGGTCGACAAGGAGCCCGTGTTGGGATCGCCGCGCCGGATCTCGCGCTCGTCATCGAGGCTCTTGAGGACCTGACCGGAATCGATATCGCTGATGCGGACGCGCACCTTGGCGCCAGGGATGTCGGCGTTACCGCCGTCGGTAACCGAGTACTTGAAGGTTGCGGTCGAGAGGCGATACGGATCCGACGGGCTGGCGGTGAGCGATCCGCTCACTCCGTCACCCGTCTCAGCCGACGAGCTCACCGCGAAGTCCGCCGTCGCCGAACCCAGCTCATCTCCGGTTGCACCGAGAAGCTTGCCGCTGAGGCGATAGGAGCCAGCATCCAGCCCACGCAGCGACCTGCTCTGGCTCACCTTTGCCGACTTGCCCTGCATCACGTCGCCAGCCTCCAACTGCCAGTGATCGAGCACGGTGCCGTCAGCTGCGGCCAGCGTAAGCTCGACGTACGCCCCAGTGAGCGAGCTGTTCACGCTGCGATTGGTGACCAGCGCACTGACCTGCGCGGTGTCGCTCGGCCGGTAGCTGACCTGATCGGTCGCGAGGGCGACCGTCGCTTCAACGTCCGGCTGGATCTCGAACCAGGACGTGGCAGCGGTCAACTCGTCACCCAACGCGTTCAGGAGCCGCGTGGACACGGTGTACCGGCCAGGCGTCGTGTCGAGCGTGCGCCAGGTCGCCGGCACAAGGGCGGTCCCGTTTGGTCCCACCTCGACTTGGCCGTCGTATACCTTCGCGACCTCGTCGCCATCGGCGTCCCGGATCGAGGCGACAAGGCGCATGCCACGCTCGACGACCGAGTGGTTTGCGATGTGTGCAGTGAGGCTGACGGTTTCATTCGCCCTGTAGGTCTGCCGGTCCGCCCCAACCGACAGGTCCAGCCGCGGCGCCGCGACGCTCACAGCGAGCCCAGCCTCGTTGTCCGCCACGTCCTGCTCGAAGACGAGCCGGTCGGGATCGACGCTGGCCGTGAGCGTATGGGCGCCCGATTCGCCGACCGGATCCCAGCTGAACGTGAGCCCCTTTGTCCCCCCTGCCGCGAGCTCTGGCAGCGGTTGCTCGCCGAGCAGCGTGCCATGCTCGGGCGACCCGTCGTAGAGACGCACGCTCGCTGCCTCCGACGCGACGCCACCAGCGTTGTGCACGGTGACGGCGATCTCGCCGGGCTGGCCCTGCTCGAGCTCGCCCGGCTTGATGTCCTCCGGTTGAACGGCGAGGTCGCTGTATGCCTCTTGCTCGCCGCCGGCCGCAGGGCACTCCGCGAGGTCCGGCTCGGGTGGGTCCGCCGGCTCCACGCTCGTCCGGCTTCGGTCGTAGAGGAAGACGTCCCGCACGTTGTTGGTGTCGTTGTCGACCAGGTCCGGCGCCGAGGACAGGAACACCACGCGCTGGCCGTCCGCGGAGACCGCGGGTGCGAGGCTGTCGCCGGTGCCCGAGACGCCCCACTGCGTATGGGAGATCTGACGGGTCGTGCCCGCGGCACGGTCTCGTTCGATGATCTGCGGGGCTTGCTCGAAAGTCGCCCACTTGACGAAGAGACCCGTGCTCTGGAATGCCAGGTACTGCCCGTCGTCCGAGATCGCCGGCCGCTCGATCGACGCGTACCGCGCGTGCTCGCCGGAGTCGTTCGGCGAGGCGAAGTCGATTTTCCCGGTAGCTCGATCCCACACGAACACGTCGATGCTTCGCCCGGACCACCACGGGTCGGTTTCTCGCATCGCAGGCGGATACAGCGAGGGGGCCATGCTGGTGAAGGCAACAAACCGCCCATCGCCGGACACGCGCGGCGACCGGCCGTTGATCACCATGCCCGTCTCTGGGTTGGTCAGCGCGGTCAGCGTGTCGGCATCCACGTCGTACAGGTGGACGAACGGGTGGACGCCATCGTTCGCGCCGGACGCAACAGGCGCACCCGTGATGCTTTGGTCCGAGGTGAAGGCGACGAACCGACCATCCCGAGAGATCGATGGGCTCTCGTTGTACTCGTTGTACGGCGACTCGACCTGCCGATGAGACGCCAGCTTCCGTTCGCCCGTGACGCGGTCGACGACGAAGACGTCAGCGGCCTTGTCAGTGTCCCCAGGGACGATGTTGTTGGTGCTTGAAACGAAGGCGAACATGCGGGCGTCGCCCGACATCGAGTACCCAGCGCTCTCCCACTGGCGTGAGGCGTACGGGGATGCGCCATCCAGTGAGATGCGGTACTCGGTCGACCCGTCTGGCTTCTTGAGCACCGGCTCGCTGACCCCGGTCTCGCGGTCGAGGACCAGCAGCAGGTCGTTCAGCCCTTGAGGGCTTCGTTCGCGGGCGATGTAGGCGATATAGCGCCCGTCCGTCGATAGCGAGGGCAGACGGGGGTTTATCCGCGTCACCTCGCCCGAGGTCTGGGTTGCAGGGATGATCGTGGTCGCGTGCGTCGCCAGATCCCGTATGCGGATCTCCGAGGTGGAATCGGGGCCCTCGCGCTTGTAGGCGACGACTCGGCCGTCGGCGGAGATCGCAGGACGTTCATCCGCGGCGCCGAAGCCGCTGAGCTCAGATCCGTCGGCCTCGAGCGAGACGCGGGCGAGTTGCCCTCGGGCTGGCGGCGGCGGGTTGTCCGGATCGGCCGCGCACTGCTTCGGAAGGTTCAGGGTGCGATACGCGCCGACATAGCCGTCCAGGGTCCGCACGTAGATGGCGTTGTTGGTGTCGTCGATCGCGAGGTCGTATGGACGCGCCGGGAACATCGCCGACGAGAGCACCGACCCGTCACGCGCGTCGAGCGTGTAGACGTGGCCGTCGGGGTGAGGAACGTAGAGATAACGCCCAGAGAGCGCCAACGTCTGACCCGCAGGACCCTGGTCATCGACGGCCGGCGGCTCGTACCCCTCCGGCTTCCAACTCCACTTGAGGCCACCGGTGATCTGGTCCAGCCCGTAGACCCGGCCAGCACGGTCGATGACCACGATCGTGCCCTGGTACTCAACGGGCGATCCGTCGAGGCGCGTATCCGTCGTGAACGACCAATATGCCGCACCGCTGGTCGGATCGATGGCAGCGACGGTCCCCTTCCCCGTTTCCGTGAACACCGGAGTCCAGTAGTTGGTCCGGACGGTCTCAGATCCCTCCCAGCCGGCGACGACCACCTGGTTAAGCGAGTCCACGAGCGGCGCCGCCGGCGCGCGGACGATGCCCGGAAGCTTCGCGTCAAAGAGCGGCAACATCGACTCACCATTCGGACCAGCGGCGGTCTTCGCGTCGAAGCCGCTCACCCAGTTGCCGCTCGCGAAGAAGGCACGCCCGTCATCGCCAGCGAACGCGATCGGCTGCCCGTCGCAGGAATGTCGGAAGTACAGGCGTCCGTCGCCAGAGTTCGAGCCTGGCGGGTAGAGGGAGCTGAGCCCCGTCCACGCAGGGACGTTCGCCGGCGACCCTGAGGGATCCTTGTAGGGCGAGAACGAGCACATGCCGTCGTCGCCCCGGTTCACCTGCCCGCCATTGATGGACTCCGGGCTGACCATCTGCATGAAAACGGGGTCGTGGCCACCCTCGACCGGAAGCACCTCGACCCAGAACACGGGACGATCACCGCCCCACCCCGAGACGCCATACGCTGGCGGTTCGCCGGTCTTTGCGTTTAGCGCGCCAACCCGTCCCTCACTCGCGGTGTAGATGAACCCGCGGTTGTAGATGGGTGGCCGATAGCGGTCGTCCTGGTAGCTCGCGCCGCGCTGCCAGAGCAGCTCACCCGTCTTCGCGTCCCGGGCCGTGACTCGACCGTCCTCGCCGAAGACGACCTTGCCCTCGACGGCGATCTGCCCGCCGTCGGCCGGTGCTCGCCAGATCGGATCCGGGTCAATCCCTGGATGCAGCCGATTGGGCGTCGCGCCAGAGTGCTGCATGTCGCGCCCGGGACGGGGCCAATCCCGCGTCCGCCGGTACGTGTTTCGCGCGGTGCGCACATACAGGTTGATGAAGGTTGCGTTGTTGGCCAGATCGCGGTCCTCGCCCACGGGTGCGCGCAGCACGACGTAGACGCGCAACCGTCCGGGCGGC
>JBIQML010000480.1:0-4263 GCA_044463405.1 Nakamurella lactea
GAATTCACAAAGCACCGTTGGACGCGGGTTCGATTCCCGCCACCTCCACCATGTGTTTGAGGGCCCTGCCTGAGCGCCGGCGAAGGTGGGGCCCTCAAGCACATCATGGGTCCTGTCATCGACCGAGCACCCCGCTGTGGAGGGGGTGCCGACGCCTCACCCACCGCAT
Source organism: Nakamurella lactea (assembly GCA_044463405.1). Lineage (GTDB taxonomy): Bacteria > Actinomycetota > Actinomycetes > Mycobacteriales > Nakamurellaceae > Nakamurella > Nakamurella lactea_B. Next base: position 170 of record JBIQML010000480.1, read on the forward strand.
CGCATAGGCCTGCAGCACTGGCAGGCTTGACGGGTGTCCCAATCGGCCCCCAGCCTGAACCGGAAGATTGCCGCGCTGGCCGTGCCTGCGCTGGGCGCGCTGCTGGCGGAGCCGGCGTTCCTGCTCGCGGACGCGGCGATCGTCGGGCACCTGGGCACGGCACAGCTGGCCGGAGTGGCGGTGGCCAGCGTGGTGCTGACCACCATCGTGGGGCTGGCGGTGTTCCTCGCCTACGGCACCACCGCGCAGGTCGCCCGATGGCTCGGCGCCGGAGACCGGGCCTCGGCGCTGTCGCATGGCATCGACGGGTTGTATCTGGCCGTCGGGCTCGGCGTCGTGATCGCCGCTGTCGGCTTCCCGCTGGCCCCGTGGCTGATCGAGGCGTTGGGCGCGTCTCCGGCCGAGTCGGGGTTCGGGGTGACCTACCTGCGCGGCTCCCTGCCGGGCCTGCCCGGCATGCTGCTGGTGTTGGCCGCAACCGGGGTGCTGCGCGGTCTGCAGGACACCCGCACGCCGCTGGCGGTGGCGACCGCGGGAGCCCTGGTCAATGTCGGACTCAACCTGCTGCTGGTGTACGGGTTCGGCTGGGGGGTGGCCGGATCCGCGATCGGGACAGCGCTGACGCAGACCGGCATGGCCGTCACGCTGTCGATGGTCGTGTGGCGCGGGGCTCGCCGGTACGGAGCGGAGCTGCGCCCGCGCCTGCGCGGCATCGGCGGCGCCGGCCGCAGCGGGGTTCCCCTGCTGATCCGCACCGCGACGCTGCGGGTGGCGATCATCGTCGCCACCGTGGTCGCCGCCGGTCAGGGCACCGCGTCGTTGGCGGCACATCAGGTGGTGATGTCGATCTGGAACTTCCTGGCACTGGGACTGGACGCGGTGGCCATCGCGGCCCAGGCGCTCACCGGCAAGGCGCTGGGCGAGGGTGACGCGCCGGCCGCGCGGGCGTTGACCCGTCGGATGCTCGTTTGGGGTGTCGCGGCCGGCGCGGTCACCGGTGTGCTGGTGCTGGCGGTGCACGCCGTCGCCGGAAGCGCGTTCTCGCCGGATCCGGCGGTGCGCGCCACGGTCGGCGCGACGCTGCTGGTCCTGGCCGCGGCACAGCCATTGTCCGGCTGGGTGTTCGTGCTCGATGGAGTGCTGATCGGCGCCGGTGACGCCGGTTATCTGGCCTGGGCGGGTCTGCTGAACCTCGCGGTGTTCCTGCCGGCAGCATGGGCGGTTGCATCGGTCGCAGGTGGCGGTACCGCCGGTCTGGTGTGGCTCTGGGTGGCCTACGGGGGCGCCTACATGGCAGCCCGGGCGTTGACCCTGGGGGTGCGCTATCGGGGTGACCGGTGGTTGGTGACCGGCGCCGCACGCTGACCGCGCCTGCCCCTGCGCGGCTCGTTCACCCAGCGGACTACGGGTCAGCCGCCGCGGGTGGTGAGGCGGACCAGGGCGGCGCCGAGAGCCGCGGCGTCGCGGCCCTCGAAGATCTGCGCCACGTCGTCACGCGTGTGCGGCAGGTCCGCCTCGCGGGCGCCGTCCAGCACCCGCCGGTCCAGGTACGGGCGCAACCACGGCCAGACGCGTTGCGCTTCGCGCAGGAAGATGTCCGCGCCCGCCGGCCCGATGCCGGGGATCTCCGTCAAGAGATCGGCCGCCTGATTCGCGTGCCGGCCGGCTTCCGCGGCGAGCCGACGCAGGTCGCCCTTCCATCGCTCGATCACCAGCCGAGCCGCCTCCTCCAGTCGGGTCGCGGTGCTCTCGTCGTACCGCTTGTAATGGGCGCGGCCCAGCGCGTCGACCCGCTGCTGCCACGTGGTGTTCAGCGTTCCGCGGGCCGTGCGGACGCCGATATGACGTAATTCGGCGTCGGCCGCGACCGCGATGTCCGCAGAGATCGGCTTGGCCAGCAGCATGGCGAGCACCAGGAGTTGGAACAGCGGGCTCGGCTTGTCCCGGAGCGTGATCCCGGCCTGCTCGCAGTAGGTGGTGCCGTGGTCGTGCAGCAGCTGCCGGACCACCGAGTCGGTGTTGCTCACCTCTGGTCGTTACCCGCCGACAACGCCTTGTATCGTGTGCGCACCTCGAGCGGCGCCATATCCGCCTCCAGTCCGCGAGAGTACGACGCGACGTCATGCTGTCTTCAGGGCTGGCGCAGTCAGGAGGTTCGCCGGCCGAGCCGGCCGCGCCTTATAGGCGAATCAGGCCAGTTTCCGCGGTTTCCTACGGTGTTCCCTTTTCCTGGCTGTACCGGCGGCGCACAATTGTCACGTCTGTCACCTTGCTGCACGGGAGATCCGTATGTCCGCTCGCCGATTCTTGCTCGCTGCCGCGTCCGCTGCGGCGCTCGTCGTTCCGTTGACGGTGGCGGTCGCCGGAAGCGCCGGCGCAGCACCAGCTGATCAAGGCATCGTCCACCGCACAGCGCAGGTGTGTGCAACACCGGCCGCCGGGCACGTGGCGTGCAAGTCGTTGGTGGTCGTGGACGCGGCTGGCAAACCGAAGCAGACGAGCGAACCCACCGGCTATACCGCGGTCCAGCTACGCGGCGCATATGGGTTGGAGGCCGCTGCGTCGAGCCGAGGCTCCGATATGACGGTGGCGATCGTGGACGCGTACGACGACCCGAACGCAGAGGTCGACGTGAACGCCTATCGCACACAGTCGAACATCGCGCTGCTGAACAGCGCAGGCGGCCCGACATTCACGAAGGTGGGTCAAGACGGCAGTTCGAGCCTGCCTTCGCCGAATGCGAGTTGGGCGCAGGAGATCTCCCTGGACCTGGACATGGTGTCCGCGATCTGCCCGAACTGCAGCATCGTTCTCGTGGAAGCGAATTCGGCGAGCTATTCCGATCTGGCCGCCGCGGTGAACACGGCCGCGCGTCTCGGAGCTGCCGCGATCAGCAATTCCTACGGCGGCCCGGAAATCGATCCGTCGGCGGCGAGCGAGATCGCCGCCGCGTACGACCACGACGGTGTGGCGATCACTGCGAGCAGCGGGGACAGCGGCTACGGCGTGTCGAGCCCGGCGTCATTCGCGACCGTAACCGCCGTCGGGGGCACAACACTGCAGGTCAATAGCGATAACTCACGCGGACTGGAAACGGCATGGAGCGGCGCCGGAAGCGGGTGCTCCGCTTATTCGCCTCGCCCCGATGGGCAGACCGGATTGATCGCCGATTCCGGCGTGTGCGCCAATCGCGTTGTCGCCGATGTGTCCGCGGTGGCCGACCCGATGACGGGTGTCGCGGTGTACGACACCTACGGCCTGGGCCGAAACGCGGGTTGGCTGACCTTCGGCGGCACCAGCGTCGGCGCGCCGATCATCGCAGCGATCTATGCGCTGGCCGGAGATAACGCTGCCGGCCCCGCGGGGCTCTACGCCTATGCCACGAACACCGTCGACGGGTCGTACAGCGGGGTCGGATTCAACGATGTCACCACAGGCAGCAACGGATCCTGCCCCGCCGACACGACGAACTCCACGGCCGGCGCTCTTCGAGGTGCTGCCGGAGCCGCGGCCGGGCCGGTGGCCGCGCGCAGCGGGAAGTCCGGCAAACCCGGTGGCGGTCCGAGTAGGGGCGGTTCGACGCCGCTGCCGAACACCTACCTGTGCGCAGCCGGCACCGGTTTCGACGGGCCTACCGGCCTCGGCAGCCCGAATGGTGTCGGTGCCTTCTAGAACTTCCGGTGACCGGTAGGTGACCGCGGACCGTACCCACCACCGGTGACGAACGTGTGGTGGGTAGGCGGGTCCTGCGCCTCGTACGCTGAGGGCGGCCGAGCATGGATGCGTGCCGCTCTCGCGGATAGGACGACGGATGACGGACCTGTTCCTGGATCACTGGTCGATGCCCACGGCGCCGGTCGGCCCGCCCAATCCGCTGCCCCCGCTGGCGGGCGGCGCCGGTCTCGACAAGAGCGCCGACCTCACGGGAGCGCCGTCATCCATGCAGGCCAACGCGGCGTACGGGCGGGTCGCCACGATCAGCCCTTACCTCATGCTGGACGGCTATGGCCGCACCCGCACGGACCACCGGCATCGCGTCGCGGTGATCGAGAACGAGCACCTGCGCGCAACCTTCCTGCTCGAGGCCGGCGGTC
>JBIQML010000481.1:0-4256 GCA_044463405.1 Nakamurella lactea
ACTGCCCCCTCCCCACTGCTGCCCCCCTCCCCGCTGCCCCTTGTGAGTCTGAGGTGGCGCCATGGCGCCATCCGGAACACACGAGGCGAGGGTTCGTCAGGCGTAGGCCAGGGCGTCGGTCAGCGTGTCGACCACCGGGGCTCCGGTGGCGGCCAGCGCGTCACGGCCGGTGCTGCCGCCGGTGTACGCCACCGCCCGCGCCCCGAGGCTCCGGCCCGCCTCGACGTCGTCCACGCTGTCGCCGACCACCAGCACGTCGGCCGGGTCCAGCCGCAGCGCGGCCAGGTGCGCCACCATGTGCTCGGCCTTCGATCCGCCGCCGCCGACGCCCCGCAGGCCGTCCACCCGCGCCAGGTAGGGCTCGAGATGGAAGTAGTCGCGGACGGTCGGCACCAGCATGTCGTGCTGCCACATCGACAGCAGGGACTGCGATCCGCCGTGGGACTGCCAGCTCTGCAGCGTGCCGCGGGCGTCCGGGGCCAGCCCGCAGAATCGCATCAGCCGGTGGTAGTGCTCGTGGTAGCCGGCGTCCAGCCTCGGCCACTCGCCGTCCCCCAGCGGCCGGCCGAGCAGCCGTTCGTAGCACACCCACACCGGCCGGGTGAATGCCGCGCGCAGGCTGTCGGCGGTCAGCGGCTCCGGCAACTCGCCGGTGAAGATCGCGTTGGTGGCATCGACGATCGCGTCGATGTCGTTGAACAGGGTGCCGTTCCAGTCCCAGATGATGTGTCGCATGGCGGGTACACGGTACCTGCCGAGCGCGAGTGGTTTGCGTGCCGATTGTGAATCCGCGTGTGCAACAGAGCACGCAGATTGACAGTCGGCACGCGGATCGGGCCAGGGGCGTCACACCTTTTGGGTCTCGGTGCGATCGGTGGCCGTCGGCGGGGTCTGCGACAGGGCGGACACCCGCGCCCGCAGGTCGTCGTCCATGTCGATGTCCAGGGCCGCCAGCGAGCCGTCGAGCTGCTCCAGGTTCCGGGCCCCGATGATGGGCGCCGTCACCGCCGGATGCGCCATCACCCAGGCGACCGCCAGCGCGGCCGGGGCCACCTGCAACTCGCCGGCCAGCGCGGTGAAGTTCTCGGCGGTGACGTAGTCCGAATCCAGGCTGTACCGGTCGATGTAGCGCTGGTTCTCCACCAGCCGGCCGCTGTCCGGACGCGTGCCGGCGCCGTACTTGCCGGTCAGCAGGCCCCCGCCGAGCGGGCTGTAGCTGACCACGCCCATGCCCTCCGCGGCGGCCAGCGGCAGGATCTCCACCTCGACCTGCCGGCGCACCAGGCTGTACATGGGTTGCACGACCTCGAAGCGCGCCAGGTGCTCGCGGGCGGACAGTCCCAGCGCGGTGGCGATCTGCCAGGCCGCCCAGTTGCTGACCGCCGGGTAGAGGATCTTGCCCTGCCGCTGCAGGTCGTCCAGCGCCCGCAGCGTCTGGTCCATGGGCGTGCGATCGTCGAACAGGTGCACGAAATAGATGTCCAGCCGGTCCGTGCCCAGCCGGGTCAGGCTGGCCTCGACGGCCTGCATCAGGTGCCGGCGGGACAGTCCCTGGGCGTTGACGTCGTCGGCCACCGGGAAGGCCGCCTTGGAGGCGATGACGAGCTCGTCGCGGCCGCCGGCGATCAGCCGGCCCAGGATGCGCTCCGACTCGCCTCCGGAGTAGACGTCGGCGGTGTCGAAGAAGTTGATGCCGGCGTCCCGGGCGCGGGCATACAGCTGGCCCGAGGTCTGCTCGTCGGCCTCGTTGCCGAAGGTCATGGTGCCGAAGCACAGCGGCGAGACCTGCACGCCGGTGCGACCGAGGGTGACGTAGTCCATGTCGACTGCTTACCACGTCACCGCTCGGCCGCCGTTCCCGGCCCGAGGACCTACAGCTTCGGTTTGATGTCCCGGTCGTAGGTCTTCTGCAGTTGCTGGGCGACGCTCTGCATCGCGGCCTTGGGATCCTTGCCGTTCAGCATCACCTGGCCGATCCCCTGGCCGATCACCAGGTCACCGCCGGTGATGAAGACCCGCGCCCAGTCCTGGCTGTGCAGGTGGTCCATCTGGTTGAGCGAGACCTGGACGAGCGGCGTCTTCTTCACCAGCGCCGCCTTGTCGGCCTTGTTGTTGACCGGGAGGTAGCCGGTGGTCTCAGAGAACGTCAGCGAGTTCTTGGCGTTGGTCAACCACGCGAGGAACTTGATGGCGGCCAGCTGTTCCTCCGGACCGGACTTCTGCGAGATGCCGATCCCGGTGCCGCCGGTGGGGCAGACGTGGTCGGTCGCCTTCGGACCACCTGGCAGGAAGCCGGCACCGATCGGGTCGTGGGCGTTCTGAAGCAGGTTCCCCATGGCGCCGGTGGATTCCAGGCAGAAGCTCGTCGTGCCGGCGGCGAGGTCGTTGCTCTGGGAGTTGCTGGTGATGCCGGCCCACCCGCCGTTCTGCTTCATGGTCTTGGCGGACCACTGCAGCGACGCGATCATCTCGCTTCCGGTCAGCGGCGACAAGTCCCACTGGTCGCTGTAGGCGCCGCCCCAGCCCCACGCCTTGTTCTGGTAGTACCAGGCCAGGTAGTTGTCCGGCTTGGCCCAGTTGCAGACGTCCTGGATGCCCAGGTCGGCGGACTTGAGCTTCTTGGCGAACTCGTCCGCCTCGTCCCAGGTCTTGGGCGCACGGTCGGGCAGCCCGGCCTTCTGGAAATGCTTCTTGTTGTAGTAGAACAGCGGCGTCGAGCGGGCGTACGGGATCGCCCAGTGCTGGCCCTTGTACTGGTAGTCGTCGAAGAACGTCTTGTTGTACACGGAGGTGTCCAGGCCGATCGCCTCGGCCAGCGGCTCGATCGGCACCGTGTTGCCGTTCAGGACGTAGCTGAACCACCACACGTCCGAGACCATCACCAGCGCCGGCACGTTATTGCTGGCCAGCGCGGTCTGGAACTTCTGCGCGACGTCGGCGTAGTTCTGCCCGGCGGTGACGAGTTTGACGGTGGTCTCCGACTGGGACGCGTTGTACTCCTTGATCAGCTGCGCCTCCAGCGCCGCGGAGCTTCCGGGGTGAACACTCCAGAATTCGATCGTCTTGGCGGGCGTCACGCCGTTGTAGGGGTTGGAAGTGCCAGAGCCCGACGCGGATCCGGACGACCCGCTGGACGCGGAACCGGAGGCGGACGATCCGCTGGGCGCGGATCCGGAGGCGGACGATCCGGACGTCCCGCTGGACGCGGAACCGGAGGCGGACGATCCGCTGGCCGACTGTCCGGGGCCCGGCCCCGGCGCGCTGCCGGATCCCGAGCCGCTGTTGCCCGACGTCACCGTCGGTCCGCTGCACGCCGCGAGGGCGATGGCGCCCAGGCCGGCGGCTCCGACCCCGAGCAGGCGGCGCCGGCTCAGCACGCCGGAGAGCCGGTCGTCCCGGCCGGGCTGCTCGTCGGTTCGTTGTTCTGGGTCTTCGCTGTGGTGCATGGTTACTCCTCACTGTCCCCGATGATGGGCCTATTGATCACACCTGCGCATGGCGTCCTGTTGGCGAATGCCGTGCGTCGCTAGCGGAATCCGCTCCGCACCTCCCGGGTCATCCCTTCACGGCTCCCTGGGTCAGGCCGGTGACGATGTGCTTTTGCAGGATGATGAACACCACCAGGATCGGAACGACGACGAGGACGGCGCCTGCCATCAACACGCCCCACGCCGTGCTGCCCGGTTCGGTGTTCTGCAGCAGGGTCAGGCCGACCGGCAGCGTCATGCGGTTCGGATCGTTGATGATGACCAGGGGCCAGATGTACTGGTTCCATTCCAGGACGATGTAGATCAACGCGAGGGTGACGATCGCCGACCGTTTGATCGGCATGATGATGCGCACCATCCTGGTCCAGTGCGAGGCCCCGTCGATCTCCGCCGCCTCCGCGATAGCGGTCGGAACCATCAGGAACTGTTGGCGCAGCAGGAATGTGCCGAATGCCGTTCCCAGCAGCGGCAGGATGATGCCCCAATAGGTGTTGACGCCGCCCAATCCCGCGATCAGGACGTAGTTGGGGACGATGGCGATCTCCGGCGGCACCATCAGCGCTACCAGGATCAACATGAAGATGGTCTTCTTGAACGGGAATCGCACGAAGACCAGCGCGTAGGCGGAGACGATGGCCAGCAGCACCTTGATGCCGGCGCCGATCACCGTGACGATGATGCTGTTGAGGAAGACCCGGCCGAAGGGCACGATCTCGAACGCTCGCTGGTAGTTGCCCAGGAAGAATGACGAGGGCAGCCAGACGATTC
>JBIQML010000482.1:0-4255 GCA_044463405.1 Nakamurella lactea
GTGCAGTACTTCGGCGATGGCCTGATTCGGCTCAAGACCGCATCGATCTCCTGATGCGGCCGGCTCATCGAGTCGGGGACCGCCGGTGAAGTGGTACCTGCTGCGCCGGTTCGGGGCCTCGCTCCTGACCCTGTTCCTGGCGACACTGGTGGTGTTCTTCGGCGTCCGCGCACTGCCCGGTGGCCCTGCCATCGCGATGTCTGCGGAGACCGCGAGCCCACAGGTGATCGCCGCGGTGCGCCGGGAGTACGGGTTGGACAAGCCGCTTCCGGTGCAGTTCGTCACCTGGCTCGGTCATGCGGTGCGGGGGGACTTCGGGACGTCCCCCCGCACCGGGCTGAGCGTGGCGACCACGCTGGCCCAGCGGATACCGATCACCCTGGAGCTCTCGGTCCTGGCGCTGCTGATCGCGCTGATCGTCGGTCTGCCGCTGGGAATGCTGGCCGCGGTGCGGCGGGGATCCTGGCTGGACTACGTCGCGAGCACGACCGCGTTGCTGGGGTTGTCGATCCCGCACTTCTGGCTCGGCATTCTGCTCATTCTCGGATTCGCGGTGCACCTGAACGTGCTACCGGCCTCGGGGTTTGTGCCCCTCACCGACCCGCTCGGCAACCTGGCGCACATGGTCATGCCGGCCTTCGTGTTGGGGATCGGGCTGGCGGCGGTCGTCATGCGACAGATGCGCTCGGCCATGCTGGAATCGTTGGGCGCCGACTACATCCGCACGGCCCGCGCCAAGGGCCTCGCGGAACGCACCGTCGTGTCGGTGCATGCCCTGCGCAACAGCCTGACCACTGTTCTGACGGTGGTAGGGCTGCAGCTGGGCACCCTCATCTCCGGAGCTGTCATCACCGAGCAGATCTTCATCATTCCCGGAATCGGCAAGCTGACGATCGATTCGGTCTTCAGCCGCGACTATCCGGTCCTCCAGGCCGTGGTCCTCGTCGCCGCCACCGGCTACATCGTGGCGAACTTCCTGGTGGATGTCGGCTACTCGGTGCTGAACCCGCGAGTGCGCGTGGCCAGGGCGACGACATGACGGTCACCTCGCCAGCGGTGGGAGAGGCACGCCCGGCAGCCAGTCCCCGCACGCTGCAGCGTCGCAGGATGCTGCGACGGTTCACGCACCGGCCGATCGCGGTGGTCGGCTTCGTCGGCGTGGTGATCGCGGTACTGGTGGCGATCCTGGCACCCTGGATCGCCCCCTACGACCCGGCCGCCATGGACTACTCGTCCATCCTGGTGCCCCCGTTGACCGCCGGACATCCGCTGGGCACGGACGACCTCGGCCGGGATCTGCTGTCCCGGATGATCGTCGGTTCCCGGGCGTCGCTGGAAGCCGGAGTCTTCTCCACCCTGCTGGCGATGGTCATCGCGGTTCCCATCGGCCTGTCCGCCGGGTACTTCCGGGGTTGGCTGGACCCGATCGTGTCGCGACTGACAGATGTCGTGCTCGCCTTCCCGTTCCTGATCCTCGCCGTCGGACTGGCCGCGATCCTGGGACCCTCGCTGACCAATGCGACCATCGCGTTGGCCATCGGGCAGTTGCCCGCATTCATCCGGATCTCCCGTGGCGAGGCCCTCGGGCTGCGCGAGCAGGACTACGTGCAGGCTGCGGTCGTCAACCGGGTGCCGCACCGGGCCATCATGCTCCGGCACATCCTGCCGAACTCCCTGAGCCCGCTGGTCGTGCAGGCCACCGTCGCCATCCCCGGATCCATCATCGGCGCCGCGGTGTTGTCCTTCCTCGGCCTCGGCGTGCAGCCGCCCACGCCGGCGTGGGGCACGATGATCTCCGAGGCGCAGAACTACGTGTCCCAGGCCGGCTGGTTCGCCGTCCTTCCCGGAGCAGCCATCGCGCTGACCACCTTGTCGTTCAACCTGTTCGGTGACGGGCTGCGAGACGTGCTGGACGTCAGGATGAGGTCCACCTCATGACGGACGCATCCGTGACGCGCGGTACCGATGGTCGGGACGGTCCGCTACTCGACGTGGATCGGCTGTCCGTCCGGTTCGACACCGACGAGGGACCGGTCCTTGCGGTACGCGACGTGTCGTTCCAGGTGGCGCGGGGCGAGATCGTGGCGCTGGTGGGAGAGTCCGGCTGCGGCAAGTCCATGACGGCCATGTCGATCCTCGATCTGCTGCCACCGGGAGCGCGGCGAACCGGGGCCATCCGCCTCGTCGGTAGGGACATCACCCGCGTGTCTGCGGCGGAGATGCGGTCGATACGCGGCAGGCAGATCTCGATGATCTTCCAGGAGCCGATGACGTCGCTGAACCCGTCGTTCACCATCGGTTTCCAGATCGGCGAGGTGCTGCGCCGGCACGAACACCTCTCGCGGGGTGCGGCCAGGGCACGGGCGATCGAGTTGCTGGACCTGGTGCGGATCCCGGCGCCCGCGCAGCGCGTTCGTGAGTACCCACACCAGCTTTCCGGCGGCATGCGCCAGCGGGTGATGATCGCCATCGCCATCGCCTGCAATCCGCAACTGCTCATCGCGGACGAGCCGACCACTGCGTTGGACGTGACCATCCAGGCGCAGATCCTGGAGATCATGGCGGACCTGCGCTCCCGGCTGGGGACGTCCGTGATCATCATCACGCACGACCTCGGGGTCGTCGCCGACCTCGCCGACAGGGTGGTGGTGATGTACGCCGGGGAGCGAATCGAGACGGCCGCGACCGGGCCGCTGTTCGCCAATCCCCAGCATCCCTACACCCTCGGCCTCTTGGGGGCGGTGCCGCGTCCCGACCTGCTGCCGACGACCGATGACCAGCGACTGCAGGAGATCCCCGGCATGGTCCCGGTCATCCGCAGCACTCCCACCAGTTGCGTGTTCGCGCCACGATGCCCGCGCGCGGACGACCGGTGCCGCAGCAGCGTGCCGGTGCTGGCCGAGCACGCGCCTGGTCAACTCAGCGCCTGCTTCCACCCGGGTCCGCATCCGGTGGAGACGACGCTGCCGGAAGGAGACACCGGTGAGCACGCCGTTACTTGAGATCGACGGGCTCGTCAAGCACTTCGACGTCCCCCGCGCCAACGGGGGCGGCGTGGTGCACGCCGTCGACGGTGTCGATCTCCGCGTCGGTCCCGGGGAGATGGTGGGCCTGGTGGGTGAGTCGGGAAGCGGCAAGTCCACGGTCGGCAAGTGCATCATCAGGTTGCTGGAGCCGACGGCCGGAACCATTCGTCTGCACGGCACGGACATCACCCATCTCCCGGAGCGCGCGTTGCGTGATGCCCGTCGCGAGATGAACATGGTCTTCCAGGACCCGTTCTCCTCGCTGGAACCGCGGATGACGATCGGGCAGATCGTGTCGGAACCGCTCCGGGCCGACCGAGGAGCACGCGGCCGACGGCGGGACGAACGCGTCGCCGAGATGCTGGAGCGGGTGGGCCTGTCACCCGCCATGCGGTACCGGTATCCGCACGAGCTGTCGGGCGGTCAGCGGCAGCGGGTCGGGATCGCCCGGGCGCTGATCTGCCAGCCCGGCCTGCTGATCGCCGATGAACCGGTGTCCTCACTCGACGTCTCGGTGCAGGCATCGATCATCAACCTGCTGCTGGATCTCCAGCGCGATCTGAAGTTCTCCTGCCTGTTCATCGCGCACGACCTGGCGACGGTCCAGTTCCTGTGCAACACGGTGGCCGTCATGTACCTGGGCAAGATCGTCGAGTACGCCAGCCGGGAGCAGCTGTTCCGGCAGCCCCGTCACCCCTATACCCAGTCCTTGCTGTCCGCCGTGGTGCTACCCGATCCGGTGCTGCAGCGCCGTCGTTCCAGGGTGGTCCTCGCCGGGGACATCCCGAGCCCTATCGATCCCCCCACCGGATGCCGATTCCACACCCGATGCCCGGTCGCCACGCTGCCGCTGTGCGCCGACCGCGAACCGGATCTGGCCGATCGCGGGGGCGACCAGCATCGTGCGGCGTGCCATCTGATCGGTGAGGACGGAACACCACCATCGATCGTGGAGGGCTCGACATGAGCAATGCCCGGACGACCGTCCGGGTGGCCGTACGATCCGGCGAGGGAAGTCGGCCGGGCCGATCGCCCTGATGGGTCAGGGACCGAGCCGAGACTATTGACGATGGGGAGACGCACCGCATGTTCACCACGAGGCCAGAGCTGGAAGGCACGTTCGGCATGGTCGCCTCCACCCACTGGCTGGCGTCGCAGACCGGAATGGCCGTCCTCGAACGCGGCGGCAACGCGTTCGACGCGGCGGCCGCCGCCGGCTTCGTCCTGCA
>JBIQML010000483.1:0-4236 GCA_044463405.1 Nakamurella lactea
ACGCCGCGCTGGACGTGCCGGCGGAGCGGCCCGCCGTGGCCGAGAAGTTCGCGGAACGGTGGCCTGGGCTGCTGCCCGGACTGGTGGTCGGCGCGCCAGACCTGCCGTCCGAGGGCCGGCTGAGCTTCACGCTCGGCCCGAAGAAGTCCAAGGCCTTCCGGATCACCCTCGATCACAGCGGCGCGATCACCTTGATCAACAGGTCCGGCTGCGGGATCGGGAAGACGCCCCCCGGGATGGACCAGCCGGCCATGCGTCTGTTCGACGTCGCCGGCCATCCGGTCAGTGACCGCTTCGCGCTGTGCGGCCACGAACAGACCCCGACCCTGCCGGCCGGCACCTACAACCTGGTGGTCGCCAACGGACCCTCGTCGTCGGATCTATCGGTGCGGGTGGACGTCACGCTCCCGTAAGTCCCGCGCCCGGGGGGGGCCGGGGAGTATCGAGACGTCCCGGGCTGCCGAGACGCCGCCAGGGCGCGGGGGGCGCCGCCCGTACCATGACGATCATGGTGACGGAGCCGGGGCCGGCGATCGGTGACGACAAGGACTGGACCTGGGCCGCCGAGCGAACGTGTCCCGACTGCGGCTACCGGCCGTTGACCGTCGCGGGGCCGGATCTCGGCGCCGCGCTGCGGGACAGCTCCGACCGGTGGCGGCGGGTGCTCGCGGGCGCACGGGTGCGGGACCGCCCGCGACCGGAGGTGTGGTCTCCACTGGAATACGCCTGCCACGTGCGGGACGTGCATCGGCTGTTCACCGCGCGGGTGGGGCTGATGCTGGCCGAGGACGATCCGGAGTTCGCCGACTGGGACCAGGACGGGGCGGCCGTGGCGGGCCGCTACTGGGAGCAGCAGCCGGAGGCGGTCGCCGACGAGCTCGCGCAGGCTGCCGAGGTCACCGCGGCCCGGTACGACGCCGTGCCGCCGGACGCGTGGGGGCGCACCGGACGGCGCAGCAACGGTGCGATGTTCACGGTGACCTCGATCGGCAGGTATCACCTGCACGATGTGGTGCATCATCTCTATGACGTGCGGGGGTAGTAAGCCCTGCCCAGACGACGGGATGGACCGATGACTACCGAATCGACGGAACCGGTCGAGCCGACGGCCGACGGCAGGCAGCCGAAGGGCGGGACTGTTCGGCCGGATCCGTTCGTGCGCGGACTGAACTCCGGCGGTGGCAGCGTGGCGGGCGGCCCGGACCAGCCGGATCCGTTCGTGCGCGGACTGGCATCGGGCGACGGCACCGACGAGCAGCCGGACGGCACGGACTGATCGGCTCGAGCGCTCCGCGGTGAGCCGCCGCGGTGACACCTGGAGCGGGCGACGAGAATCGAACTCGCGCTGTCAGCTTGGGAAGCTGAAGTTCTACCACTGAACTACGCCCGCAGCGCCCGTCACTATACCGAACCGGACGCCGGCGGGTACAAGTCGTCGGCGCCGAACAGGGCCGGCCCCTCGCGCTCCGGGACCCCCTCGGCCAGCAGCATCCGCCGCTTCGTGACCGCGCCCCCGGGGGCGGAGAACCCGCCGATCGTGCCGTCGGCGCCGAGCACCCGATGGCACGGGACGATGATCGGATACGGGTTGGCGCCCATGGCCCTGCCCACCGCCCGGGCCAGGCCCGGATTGCCGATACGCTCCGCCACCTGGCCGTAGGTCATCGTGCGGCCGGGGCCGATGCCTCGGGCCACGGCGTAGGCCCTCTGCAGGAAGTCCGACAGACCCGTCATGTCCAGCTCGATGTCGGCCAGGTCGTCGCGCGAGCTGCCGTCCAGGACCGAGCGGATCCGCCCGATCGCCGCCCGGACGGGCGCGGGCGGTTCGGCCTCCGCCGCATCGGGGTGGGACTGTGCGAGCCGCTCGCGCAGCTCCTGCTCGGAGGGCTCGGGCAGGTGCACTCCGGTGATGCCGTGCGGGCCCCAGGCGATGCCACACACCCCGATCGCCGACCCGAAGACCGCGACGCCAGGATCCGCCGGCCAGCCCGGGTCGGGCCGCCCGGCCCGGTCGGCGAAGGCGCCCGGCCGGCCGGCCGAGCTGCCGTGAGACGCCCCGTCACCGCCGCCGGCGAACCCGTCGCCAAGACGCGGGGTCTCCGTGTCCGATGCCATGCCTGCCATCATGCTCGCCCGCACCGACAGCCGCGGCGCGGCCGGTCCGCCCCGGCCCTCAGGCGGCCGGTTACGCTGACCGGCATGCTGCTGTCCGACCGCGACCTTTTGGCCGAGATCGACGCGGGTCGGCTCGGCGTCGATCCATTCGATCCCACCCTGGTACAGCCTTCCAGCATCGACGTGCGCCTTGACCGGTTCTTCCGGGTGTTCAACAACGGCAAGTACACCCACATCGACCCCGCCGTGCAGCAGGACGACCTGACCAGCCTGGTGGAGGTGGAGGGCGACGGCACGGATGCGTTCGTGCTGCACCCGGGAGAGTTCGTGCTCGGATCCACCTTCGAGGGCGTCACCCTGCCCGACACGCTCGCGGGACGCCTGGAGGGCAAGAGCTCGCTCGGGCGACTGGGCCTGCTGACGCACTCCACGGCCGGCTTCATCGACCCGGGCTTCTCCGGGCACATCACCCTGGAGCTGTCCAACGTGGCGAACCTGCCGATCACGCTCTGGCCCGGCATGAAGATCGGCCAGCTCTGCCTGTTCCGACTCTCGTCGCCGTCGCTGCACCCCTACGGATCGGCCCACTACGGCTCCCGCTACCAGGGGCAGCGCGGCCCGACTCCGTCCCGCTCGTACCTGAACTTCCGCCGGGACGACGTGCGGCGCTGAGGCGTTTTGAATGCCCGTCGCGGGCCCGGGCGTTGCGGCGCCCTGCACTACCTGTCCCACGACCCCCTCGCTGAGATCACCGGCGCCCGGCCCGCAGATGACCCAAACAGCGCTTGCGTAATCGGTTTCTCACTCGTAACGTGCAGCGGTGGACGCCGTGGCAAGTGCCAATCGCCGCCGACGGGAGACTCGCATGCGCGATGGTGCGGTCGGCGAACGCGGCGGTTCCGACCGGGGGACCCAGACGAGCGGTGAGGGCGCCAGCAGGAGGGGTGTTCCAACTGCTGCGGTGGCAGGCCACCGACGTGCGAGGAACGTGGCAACCGATGATCGGCACCGAATGGATCGTGCGCCAGCATCAGCAACGGAGAGGGATGAGCGCCAATGAGCAGCTATCAGTTCCCGGAGCAGCGGCCGGCCCCGCAGGCGGCCGACCACACCGTGTATTACGTGGTGTCGGGAGATCTGCGACCCGCCGCGAACACCACCTGCTGGCCGACCCAGCAACGGCTCGAGGAGGATGTGCGCCGCGCCGTGACCTCCCTGGGCTGGAACCTGGTCCGCGCCCATGAGGTGGACGCCGCCAAGGGGCACGGGTTCATCGACAGCCAGCGCCACGGCATGCAGGTGTTCGCCACGATCCCGCCGGACGCCCCGCTGCTCGTGGTGGAGGCAGTGTGGCAATACAGCCATCACGTGCTGGCCGGGCTGCGCTCGCACCGCGGTCCCATCATGGTGGTGGCCAACTGGGACGGCGAGTTCCCGGGCCTGGTCGGCCTGCTGAACCTCAACGGCAGCTTGACGAAGGCCGGGATCGCCTATTCCAGCCTGTGGAGTCACGACTTCACCGACGAGTGGGCGCTGCAGGGGCTGCGCACCTGGCTGGAGACCGGCGCCCTGACGCACGATGTGAGCCACGTGCGAGACCTGCCCGCACTCGACGAGGCCGCCGACGAGGTGGCGCTCGGGCGTGCCCTGGCCCGCCAGCTGCGCACCGACAAGGCCATCGCCGGTGTCTTCGACGAGGGCTGCATGGGCATGTACAACGCGATCTTCGATGACGAACTGCTCAATCCCTTGGGCATCTACAAGGAACGGCTCAGTCAGAGCGCGCTCGTTGCGGAAATGAACAGGGTCGATGACGTCGACGCCGAGCAGGTGCTGCACTGGCTGTCCGACGCCGGTATGCGATTCGAGTTCGGTACCGACGAGGCGACCGAACTCACCCGGCCGCAGGTACTGTCCCAGTGCAAGATGTACATCGCTGCGATGCGGATCGCCGACGACTTCGGCCTGGACGCGGTCGGCATCCAGTACCAGCAGGGACTGAAGGACACCGTCCCGGCCAGCGATCTCGCCGAGGGGCTGCTGAACAACGTGCAGCGCCCGCCGGTCCGCAGCCGCGATGGGTCACGCGAGCTGTACGCCGGCCAGCCGTTGCCGCACTTC
>JBIQML010000484.1:0-4232 GCA_044463405.1 Nakamurella lactea
GGCCCGGCTGTTCGACCTGACCACCATCGAGCAGCCGGTGGTGGAGCAGGGCCGGATCGCCGCCCAGATGCTCGTCGACCTGATCCGGACGGGGCGCACGCCGGATCCCTTGCTGGTGCAGTTGGCCCCTGGCCTGATCGAGCGGAACAGCACGGCGCCGCCGAGACCCGCGTCTCGGTGACGGCGAGACCGCTGTGGCGGTGACGGTGAGACCGCTGTGGCGGTGTCACCTCGGTCCGAGCCTCGGTGACGGCGAGACCGCTGTGGCGCGTCAGCCGAGCAGCGAGTCGACCATCTCCGACACCAGGTCGTGGTACGTGGTGGCGCCTTTGGCGGCATCGACCGCCTTGTTCAACTCTTTGCTGGAGATGGTCTTGCTGGCGTTGGAGAACCGCTTCGGGCTCACCACGATCGCGGTCCCCCCGGTCTTGTCGATCACGGCGCCGGCGACCTCGTACACCTGCACGCTCGGGTCCTTGGCCAGGATCACCACGTAGAGCTTGAGATCGTTCTTCCAGGCCCTCTTGACCGGGCCCGAGATCTCCGAAGCCTTGATGTCCAGGCCCCTGGCGATGGCGATGTGGTCGGAGCCGAGCGCGGACACCACGGCGGTGATGTCCACACCGCCGACCTTGGTGTGCTTGGACGGAGCCGTCGTCGGTGTCTTTGGTGTCTTTGGTGTCTTCGGCGTCGTCGCGCTGGCGGTGCCGCCGCCGGCGCCGGTGGAGGCCAGCGCCGAGTCGATGAACTTCGTCACCGCCTTCTCGTCGCCCTTCGCGTCGGCGGCGGCCTTGAGCGCCTTGTGCCGCTGGGAGTTGGTGAGTTGGTCCGTGCGGGCGCTCACCAGTGACGGGCTCAGCACCAGCAGGGTGCCACCGAGGACGGCGAACAGCTCGGACGAGATCGCGGACGTGTCGGCGTTGCTGATCTTCTTGCCGATCGACACGACGGACATCTGCAGGCCCTTGGACCGGGCCCGGTCGACCGTGGACCGCAGCTTGTCCAGGTCGGCGGAGGAGTCGATCCCGGCGACATGGCTGGACTCCAGGTCCGCGAGCACCGACGCGAGGTGGATCCCGGCGATCACGCCGGGGTCGTCATCGCCGGAGGTCGTGGTCGTGGAGGTGTTCGTGCGGCTGCTCGAGGCGCTGGTTGAGGTGCCGGTCCGGACGGACGAGGTGATGTCCGTGGAGCTCAGCGGCGGCATCGGCCGGATGCTGGACGAGGCGGTCTGCGACGTGCTGGTCTGCGGCGAACCGGTCGTCGGGGGAGTGCACGGATCACACGCCGGCGACAGCGTGGTGGTTGACGTGCTGGGGCTGCTCGTCGTGGTGGTGGGCGCGGTCGGCAGGGTGGTGGCCGCCTGCGGCACACCGGTGACCGAGGTGGCGCATCCGGTCACCAGGATCGCGGCCGTTGCCGCTGCCAGGGCTCCGGCCAGTGCACCACGTGCGGCCATGTGATCAGGTCCCTTCCGGTTCTGCGGCGGGACCCCATGGCACAACGCACCCGTCCCCCCGACTGGGCGGTTCGCGCCAGATGTTACCGGTCCGCAGGGGCGGGCGGGTCGCTGTTGATCGAATCGCCTCGATGCGTTCGGGGTGCGGCTGCGATGATGGGGATATGCGGGCCTGGTGGATCACCGGAACGGTGGTGACGGCGTTCGCGTGGATCCTGTTCGTGGTCGTGCAGGCGGTGGCGGGGGATCCCCTCCCGCCGGACATCTCGGTCTCGCAGTATGGGGTGGGCCCGCACGGGTGGCTGTTCAGCATCTGGATGCTGACGGTCGCGGCGGGACCGTGCCTGCTGTTCCGCTACCGTCCCACCCGCCAGTTCGGTGCCGGCTGGTGGCTGCTGCTCGGGCTGCTCGGCTCCGCGCTGATGGCGACGGTGCGCACCGATCCGGGCGGGCTGCAACTGTCGGTGAACGCCAAGATCCACATGGCGGGCTCGGTGCTCGCCCTGGTGGGCCTGCCGCTGGGCATCATGTTCTCCTTGCTGGCGGCTGCGCGGCCCTGGCGCCGGCTGTCGGTGGCGCTGGTGGCGGTGAGCGCGGTGTCCCTGGAACTGTTGCTGTTCTCGGCGGCGGGGCCGGACACTACCGGCGCGGGGGCGGCGACGCCCTGGGCGCTGTGGCAGTCGGTGGCGCTGGCCGTCGACCTGCTGCTGCTGGTGGTGCAGGTATTCGCGGTGCTGACGATTCCGCCGCTGCCGGGTGATCCGGAACCGTGGTGGACGCTGCCCGGTGTTGCGGCGAGGATCGACGGCCGGCGCCGGCACCCTCCGGTGCCGCGCGTCGGGTCGCAGCAACGTGCTCCGTCGGTCGGATGACCGGCGACAGATGGCAAGGAGGTTCGGACATGTCCCAGCAGCCGACGGTGGCGAGGGGTCGACGCCCGCACGTGGTGATCGCCGGGGGCGGATTCGCCGGCGTCTCGGCGGCCAGGGCGCTGCGCTGGGCGCCGGTGGACGTCACCCTGGTCGACCGGCACACCTACAACGTGTTCCAGCCGTTGCTCTACCAGGTGGCCACCGCCGGGCTGAATCCCGGTGACGTCACCTACTTCCTGCGCGCGGTGCGCATGCGGCAGCGGAACCTGCGGGTGCGACAGGCCGAGGTCGTCGGCGTGGACCCCGCCCGGCGGACGGTGACGTTCGCCGACGGCTGGTGCCTGGACTACGACTACCTGGTGCTCGGCAGCGGCGCCACCACGAACTACTTCGCCACGCCCGGAACGCAGGACCACGCCAAGGCGATCTACACCAGGGCGCAGGCGCTGGACGTGCGGGACGCGATCTTCACCCAGCTCGAGCACGCGGCCGAGTCGTCGTCCTCGCCCGATCTGGCGATCGTGGTGGTGGGCGCGGGCCCCACCGGCGTGGAGATGGCCGGCGCCCTGGCCGAGTGGCGCAACGACGCGATGGCCGCCGTGTACCCGGAGCTCAACCCGGAGCGCACCAGCATCGTGCTGGTCGAGATGGGGCCGGAGGTGCTGTCCGCGTTCGCTCCGCGGCTGCGCCGGTACGCCGAGCGTGCGCTGCGCCGGCGGGGCGTGGAGCTCCGGCTGCGCACCGCGGTGGCCGAGGTCCGGCCGGACGGCGTGCAGCTCAAATCCGGTGAGTTCCTGCCTGCCGGCGTGGTGGTGTGGGCGGCCGGCGTGCGGGTGCCGGAGGTCGTCAAGGAGTGGGGGGTTCCGCAGGGCCGGGCGGGTCGGATCCAGACGGACGAGTACCTGCGGGTGCCCGGCGTGGACGGCGTGTTCGCCGCGGGGGATGTGGCCATCGGGCCGTCCCCGCTGCCGCAGCTGGCGCAGCCCGCGATCCAGGGAGGCCGGCACGCCGGGCGCCAGATCGCGAACCTGGTGGCGGGGAAACCCTTGCAGCAGTTCCACTATCACGACAAGGGCACGCTGGCCACGATCGGCCGGCGGGCCGCGGTGGCGGAGATCGAGCTGCCGATCCACCGGTCCGTCAGGGTCACCGGGACCATCGCGTGGTTCATCTGGCTGTTCGTGCACATCGTCATGCTGCTGGGCAACCGGAACCGGCTGGCCACGTTCGTGAACCTGACCACCAGGTACCTGGCGCCGTCCCATCGAACCAACCCGATCGTCGGTGACGTGCCCATCTACCAGCATCGCGCTCCGCGGGAGCGCCGCTCGGCACAGTGAGCTCCACCGGGACCTGCACGGTGACCCCCACCGTGTCGTGGGCGTCATGGCACGCTCCGTCGTGGTGATCCACGCGTACGGCGCAGGGAGCCACGAACCCGGAACGTAGGATTGTCTGATGGGTGAGGTTCGGTGGCTGGATGAGCGCGAGGCGTCCGCGTGGCGGGCCGTCCGCGATCTCGGGCAGCCGCTGTGGACCGCGCTGGGCCGGGATCTGCAGCGCGACAGCGGGCTGTCGATGGCCGACTACCAGGTGCTGGTGGTGCTGTCGGCGGCCCCCGATGGCAGGCTGGCATACCGGGAACTGGCCGACGCCACCGATTGGGAGAAGAGCCGGCTCTCACACCACATCACCCGGATGGAACAGCGGAACCTGGTGCAGCGCGAGGGTTGTGCCGAGGACGGCCGGTCGGCGAACATCGTGATCACGGGCGGCGGGCGGGCCGCGATCGATCGCGCGGCGCCGGGGCACGTGGAGTCGGTGCGGCGGCTGCTGATCGACCGGTTGACGAGCGAACAGGTCGACGCGCTCGCGGCGATCGGTGCGGCGGTCCGCTCGGC
>JBIQML010000485.1:0-4224 GCA_044463405.1 Nakamurella lactea
CAACATCCGCGGCCGCGCGGACAGCACCGCGACGATCGGAGCTGCGCTGCTGGCCAACGCACACGACGGTCACGGCCACCGCCGCATCGCCGAGGCCATTGACCGTCCGGAGTCGACGGTGCGACGCTGGCTACGCGGCGCCCGCGGCCAGCATGTGGAGCGGCTGCGCCAAGCAGGCGCGGCCGAGATCATCCGGCTGGACGCCGAACAGCTGCCGTCGGTGTTGGACCACCTGGACCGTTCGCCGCTGTGGCAGGCGTTGAACCTCCTGGCCATCGCGGCCCGGACCACCCGGGAGCGCTACCGGTCTACGGCACCACTGTGGACACTCGTCGGCTGCTACGCCCGCGGCCAACTGACGGCCCCGCCCCGCGCATCCTCTGCTTGACACCCCCAGCGGTCGGTGGACAGGTCTGCCCAAAACCTTCCGTCACCGCGTCGACGTTGCCGTCACCACGTCGAGCAGCCCGTCACGCCGACGACCGACCTGGACATTCCACCCCCGTCCACGTCTGCAAAGTCAATGAAGCCTACGTCTGCAAAACGAATGCTCGGCAACAGTCGTTGCGCATCGATCCGGCCGATTGGCTGAAGCGGGGTTGGACGGGATCGTTCCACTGATTCCGGGATGGCGTCTGACGACCCATCGCCCTAGCCTTTTCGCGTTTCCTGCCGGACCGTACGATTCCGACCCGCTAGTCCGGGGGCCTGCAGCTAGGCTCGGTGTCTGATCTGCCCGGCCCGTGCCCGGTTGATTCAGGACGATGAGCTGGGGATCGACCGAGCAAGCGGCACGTCGTCTCACCGCGGGAATTGATGGAGCAGTTCACCGACGGCTCGACGTGACCAACCACAGGACCGTGCACCGCCCTGTAGAACGCACTAGCCAACCGCCTGGAATGCGATCGGGCGGCGGTGCTCGCGTTGCCGCCGGGCCGCTGCACCTGGGAAGGAACAACCATAAGTCCCCGTTGGACAACGCAGGTGGCCTAGCTAGTTACGACACCGACGAATAATCTCCGCAACGCCGCTCCAAGCCCTAGAAGCACAAATATCAAACAACATGCGATGGGAAACCCAAACGCATCAAATGTCGCAAAACTGCAAGCCCCCGCCGCGATGGACCCAGCCACCGCCGAGGTCAACAGCCTATAATTTCCATTACCTGCACATTGCCTCGCTCGCAAACAGTCACCAACCCCAGAAACAAACATCCACAGCAAGGCGATCGTCCCCAAGACGCCCAATTCAATTAGCGCGCCCAAGTACTGGTTGTCAAGTATCCGGTATGCGGGCAAGAAGGTTCCGAACCCGCGCCCCCAGACTGGTGACCGCTGGATGAAGTCCCAAGCGATTCCGTAACTATCAACTCGAGACTGCGCGCTGCCTTCATCCGAGATCCCTGTGAACAGGCGGCCCAGGGTACCTAACAGCCCGGGTACAGAGACGTAAACAGCAAGCCCCAATAGAACCGCACCAGCGTAGAGACTGCGCCTGCGCCTCGGCGTAAGTGACGGCAACAGAAATAGGATGGCCGCACCGGTCGCAACAACTGCTGAACGCGACAGCGATACTGGAATTCCGAACGCGATCGCTAAGACCGGATACCACCTGCGGAGCTGAGAGCGATCACGATCCTCCAGTGCACAGTAGATGGCGACGGGCAGCAACATTGCCAAAACAACCCCGAATTCGATCGGATGTGTAGCAGTGCCTGCAGGCCGAGCGATACCCGATCGTTCTAGTACGCCAACAAGATCAGAGTTCGCGACTAGGCCCGGAATTGTAAGTCTATCGACGAAAGACACACCGGTGACGAACTGAACAATTCCCAGGGAAGCCAGGAATCCGCCTGCAATGGCGAGTCGTCGCAAAATCACCCGGAGGCGCCCGATCGACGGCACACCACCCGCAATGGCAAAAAAGATTCCGACCCATGAACCCAATGATATGATACCTCGATCAGCGCTGCTGATCTCGACCGGGCTAATCGGTCTCAACATCGCAAACGCGTAGCTGAGGAGCACCGCACACGCAAACATCACCACCGCAGCACGGCACCATGACGGCCCCGTGGCAATCGAGTCGCGCAAAACCAGCTTTGACGTAAGCCACCAAACACCCGCCATAATCCCGAAAATCTGGGCAGGAGTGCCGGCGGAGCCCAACGGAGCTACGACAAGATTAGCCGGGATCACAAACAGTAGAAAAAGGTAAATCGCGATTACGGGAGCAGAATCAACCGAATGACGGGAGTCAGACTCATTTCGGTAACTCACGGTCGTCGCGTACCCGCACCCGACCTAACTTGATCAGATGCCTGGGCGTGTCCCAAATTCGCACGTCCGATCGATGGTCGCCTGATCTCCAGACCGTCGTCCTCCAACTCACTATCGCTGGCCAGCCTTTCAGCGCCATCTTCCATTCGCTTAGAACTGTTGGTAAAACGACGATGACGGCTTGAACCTGATCGGCGTCTATCCGCCAAAAGCATTAGGCCGAGAGTGAACCCAAGTCCGATCACGACCGCGACGATCAATGCGCGAATCTGCGACTTCCGGGTCGTCTGGGCTGTCTTGTCTTGCGTAATCACGGCCATCGTTATCAACGTTTCCGGTCCTGCCCCGGCATCCTCCTGGAGCGACGCCAGCGTCCGAGGCATCTGTTCCAGCACTCTCTTCTCAGTGCGCAACGCGCCGCTCGGCGAACGATCAGTGCCTTCAACTAAGAGCACTGGACCGCTAGTCGTAGGATCTGGTGCGACTTCAAACGACGCGCTCCCACTTGGTGGAGCAATTGAATCAGCAACTTTAGAGTCCAACATGGCGCGGGATAGAACATCTGCGGCGATCTCCAACCCGCCTAGGGCTCGATACGGGTTGCCCTGGGTCCCTAGTGTCGATTTCGGCGGCAAAAGTAGCACGCCCGCTGACGCGCCGTATGTAGGTGGCACCAGAATTGCACAGCCTACACACAACAACGCAGTCACGATCAGTCCGCACGTCATGCTGATCCAACGTCGACGGACTAGATGAAAGAGCGAATTAAATGTCATCAGTCACTCCCGTACACTCCTCCGAGCACTCGCCGGAATGCATGAGCTTCTAACGTATATCCGGATCGTGTTAGCGGTTGCTTCGAGGTAGCGTAGAATATCGCCATGCTGAGGCATCTTCGCATTGGCGCCATCGGCGTCCCTGTATTCGGTCGAATCATCGGAGTACTCGCCGCGACCATCGCAATGCTCGCATCTTACGCAGTCTACACCCATCAGGGCACCTACATTGGGCAAGTTGACGTCATCTTCACAGCGCCAGCAGTCGAGCGAACAAATGATCTGAACACGACATCGCAGTCCTTGATATCGACTGCTGGAGTAGTTGCAATGAGAGTCAACGGTCTTCATCCTTTGAATCAGCCGGTTTCCGACTCTATCTCACTCGCAGACCAGGGCACTCTGAACGGAACCTTGGTCCGGTTGCCGAACGCCGGCGGTCAATGGCAGTACAACTTCGATCGACCCACGCTCGACGTTCAAGCCACCGGGCAGACCTACCCCGCAGTTGACCGGCGACTCACCGAAATTCTTGCGCAAATCAGGACCGCGCTAGCTGATATTCAGGAGTCAGCTGGGGTTGACCAAAGCCACATGATTCAGACGCGCTTGAGTCCGAGCGCTCCCATAATTATGTACCGAAGTGGGAGCAAACTCAGGGCGGTCTTGGCCATCATTTTTCTTCTCGGGGTACTAACCGCTACAGTGATCGAGCTATTCAAGCGTAGCCGCATTCGGCGAGCATAATTTGTTCTGCGATCCTAGCCTCCATTCGACAACATTTTGCTGGTGCCCTCACTTCCGGAACTTGTCCGTCCCGGTATCATCCATCGATTCATTCCGCCCACGCATCATTCGTGAGTTCGCTGTCGATCATTTTGATCAGCTCGTCAGCTCGAACGCTCCAGCTGTGCGCAGCTGCGAACTCCTTTGCCAATCGCTTGTCGTCGTCACTTCGATCACGTTCTAAGAGTTCTAGCACGGCATCGGCGAATGCCTCGTCGCGGGACACGACCGTCACGAGATCGGTGCCCAGTTCCAGCACTGCGGGTATCTTTGTAGAAACTACTGGCAATCCCGCAGATAGGTACTCGAGAACCTTTAGGGGACAGCTAGCAAGATTGAAGTCATCCGTGGCGTACGGCGCCAACCCGACATGCAGCGCCGCG
>JBIQML010000486.1:0-1765 GCA_044463405.1 Nakamurella lactea
CCGGGCTACGGTTCCTCCATGGAACGCTCACCGCGCAAGCGACGCACAGCAACCCTGGCGTCGTTGGCGGCGGAGCTCGGGGTGTCGCGCACGACGGTATCCAACGCCTACAACCGCCCCGACCAGCTCTCGCCGCAGCTTCGCAACAAGGTCCTGGAGACCGCGCGCCGCCTGGGTTACCCCGGACCCGACCCGATGGCCCGTTCGTTGCGCACTCGTCGGACCGGTGCCGTGGGAGTGCTTCTCACCGAACAGCTCTCGTACGCATTCCGCGACCCGGCGGCGGTCGCCTTCCTCGAGGGCCTCACGCTGGAGTGCGACAAGGCAGGCACCGGGCTGCTGCTCGTCCCGGCGAATCCGGAAGCGGAGGACGTGGCGGCGGTCTCGTCGGCGGCGGTGGACGGCTTCGTCGCGTTCTCCATGCCGGACGACGACCCGCACCTGCATGCGGTGCTGTCGCGGAATCTCCCCACGGTGATCTGCGACCAGCCGGACGTGCCGGGTGTCGACATCGTCGGCATCGACGACGCCGCCGCGATGAGCGAGATCGCCCGGCATCTCCTGAGTCTCGGTCACCGCCGGGTGGGGATCAGCTGCATGCGGCTCGGCCGGGTGCGGCTGGACGGCCCGGTGGATCTGACCCGCCAGGTCTCCGCGCACTATCACGTGCAGCGGCATCGGCTGCGGGCGCTGCGCACCGAGTTCGAGGCGGCGGGCATCGCCTGGGACCGTATTCCGGTGGTGGAACGCTTCGATCACACGCCGGAAGCGGGCATCTCTGCGGCGGAGGAGTTGCTGCGGCTGGATCCGGGATTGACGGCGATCATCGCGACGTCCGACGTGCTGGCGCTCGGAGCGATCGAGGCGCTGCGGGAGCGGCGGCAGCGGGTGCCCGAGGACGTGTCGGTGACGGGCTTCGACGGCATCCGGGCCGCGTTGGATGCGAAGCTCACCACGGTGAAGCAGCCGGTGATCGAGAAGGGCCGGCATGCGGCGCGGCTGCTGCTGGATCCGTCCGGCGGGGGGCATCAGCGCAAGGTGATGGTGCCGACTACCTTCCTGCCCGGGGCGACGACGGGGCCGCCTCGGATGTAGAACGGCGGCACGGCAGGGTGCCCGCCTTGGCCGCTCAGTGCCCGAACGGGTCGGGATCGGTGCCCGGCAGCCAGGACAGCCCCGGCACGCCGAAGCCGCGTTCACGCACCATGCGTCGCGCCTCGCGCTTGTAGCGCCCGATCAGCCGGTCCAGGTACAACAGCCCCTCCAGGTGGTCGGTCTCGTGCTGGAGACAGCGGGCGAAAAAGCCGGTCCCCTCGACTTCGATGGGCTCGCCGTGCATGTCGACGCCGGTCACCTTCGCCCACGATGCGCGGCCGGTCGGGAAGTTCTCGCCCGGGACGGACAGGCAGCCCTCCCAGTCGTTGTCCGGATCCGGCATTCCCTCGGGGATTTCGGAAGTCTCGAGCACCGGGTTGACGACATATCCGCGGTGGCGCACGCCGGCGTCGTCGGGGCAGTCGTAGACGAAGACCCGCCGTCCGTCGCCGACCTGAGTGGCGGCAAGACCGGCGCCGTTGGCCGCTTCGTTGGTCTCGAACAGGTCGGCGATGAACGTGGCCAGTTCGTCATCGAAAACCGTCACCGGCGTCGTCGGCCGGTGCAGCACGGGTTCCCCACAGATCACTATCGGGCGAATTGTCACGGGCACATGGTATCGACCCGACGAGTATGACGCCGCCCTCGGCAGTCGTCCCCCGGCTGCTGA
>JBIQML010000486.1:1865-4211 GCA_044463405.1 Nakamurella lactea
GGTATCGACCCGACGAGTATGACGCCGCCCTCGGCAGTCGTCCCCCGGCTGCTGAGCCGGGCAGGCGTTGGCGTCTCCCGTGAGGCGACCACATGGTGACGGACTCCGGACGCTGTCGCCCGTTTGAGGCCCCTATTCACCCGTTTGCGACTCAGGTCGGTCGCTCTGTGTCCGTATGATGTGTTGTGACGGGTGAGTGAGTCCGCCGATGGCCGGGCTCGGGAGGAAGTTGGAGCAGCATGTCTTCGACGCTTCAGAAGCGATCGCTTCGGATGCTGGGCGCCCTGGTGGCGCTCGTCGTGGCGTTGTGCTGCGCGGGCATCGGCGTGGCGAGTGCTGCCGAGCCGTCCGGGTCGATCGAGCTCGGCGCGGACGAACCAACTACCACCGTCACCGTGGACGGGACCGCGATCGAACTGATCCCGGCGACGTCGTACGAATTGCCGCCGGAGACCGCTGCGGCGAGCTCCGTCGATGATCAGCCGCCTGCGTCGGAAACTGCCGGGACCGTCGGCGCCGGTATTGAGGTGCAGGGCGTGAGCTCTTCGACAGGGCCGACGGCGTCCGCCGGCGTCGGTGGGCCGATTGGCCCCGTCTGGTACGTGATCGGTGCCGCCGTGATCCTCGGTGTCGCGGCCCTGTGGCTGGCGCGCGCAAGGCGCTCTGCGCGGCACTAGAAGAGGCGCATCCAACGGCGGACCGGTCCGACAATGGTCACCGCCGGCTCGATGTCGGGAGCATTTGGCTCCCGCGGGTCACGCGAACGAGTGGTCGCGGCACAATCCTACACGGCATCTCATCCACTCCGATTCGTCCTGTCAGCACCACAGACCGTGATCGCGTGCGCGGCAAACCGCGACAATACCGCCTGATGGGCGCTCAGATTCACCCGAATGCCGCTTGTTTATTGCACAACGTGTAACACACACTTGTTGACAGTCTGTCGATGCATCGCAGCCACCGTATTGCGGCAGCTACCGAGAGTGACGACGGAAGTGGCAGAGACGGGCGTCAGAAGCGCCAGGTCGACCTGTGGGGAGAAGCAATGGGACGGCACAGCACGCTTGGTCGAAATCGACAGAAGCCTCTTTGGCGGGTAGTCACGTCACTGTTGGGCATCGCCAGCATGGTCGGCGCGGCGGCGGTCGCGGGAACCGTCATCTCGGCCCAGGCAGCCGATTCGAGCCCATGGTCCGTGACCGCCTCGGTGGCGCCCACCCCGGACTCCGGCGCTCCGGCCGACGCTACTGCGTTGGCCGCGCTGGCGTCCCTCAGCGACGGTTCCACCGTGCAGCCGGGCGACGAGTTGACGTACATCCTCACGGTCACGAACTCGTCGGCGTCCGGCGATGCTGTGCCGGTGACGGTGGTCGATGACCTGTCGCGCCTTCAGGCTTTCGCTCAGGTCACCGTCTCGACCGAAGGCGCCGTGCTCGCCGGCGATCAGCTGACGTGGACGACGCCGCCCGTCGGTCCGAACCAGCACGTGACGATGTCGTTCCAGGCCACAGTGGACAGCTCGGCGGAACCCGGTGCGACGCTGGCGACCAGCGCAACGCTGCTGGACGTCGACGGCGTCGCCGCGGCGACCACGTCGCTCTCCGTCCAGTCCGCCGACGCCGCCGAGACTACGGACTCGACCACGGACGCTGACGCCGCGCCCGCCACGGAACCAGATTCGAGCGATGAGACGGACGGGACTGCGAGCTCGACCGACAGCGAGGACGCTGACTCTCTCGCAGTACCGGAGACAGCGGCCGTGGCCTTCAGCGCAACGAACGAGGACGGCGACCTACTCGCCGGCGCCGCGTTCACGATCACAGGCAGCAATGGCACGGTGTTCTGTGTCAGCGACAACGCCGCGACAGGGGCCACCGCGGATTGTGACGACGCCACTGCGGTTGCCGACGACGATCCCGCTGATGGCGCTTTCCTCGTCTCGGGCCTCCCCGCAGACACCTACACCGTTGCTGCGGTGACGCCGCCGCTCAACTATGAGCTCCCCGACGAGACCAAGACGTTCACCTTGGAGAACGAGGCGGCGGAGGCCCCGGCGGGCGACGAGACGGGCTCTCCGGAGGCCACCGAGACCAACGCCCCGAAGACGAGTGACGCGGGCGAACCGCTGCGCGGCGCAGCCTCGTCGGCGTTCGCGCTGGACAGCGCCGGGGACGGAGTCAGCAACGTCAAGTCAATCGGCGCTATCGTCTTCCCCGCCGCCGATGGATCGTCGTGCACGCCAAGCGGAAACAAGGCGTGCGTTCAGGTCAAGAAGGAGGTCTTGGCCGGCAGCAACTCCTACGTAGAAGGGGCGACGTTCCAGCTCTACACAGGCGGAAGCAGCGG
>JBIQML010000487.1:0-4203 GCA_044463405.1 Nakamurella lactea
CCATGTCGCCGATGGACACGATGCCGGCCAGCCGGCCGGCGTCGAGCACCGGCAGGTGCCGGAACCGGCCGTCGGTCATGGTGCGGGCGATGTCCCGGACGGCGTCGTCGGGGCCGCAGGTGCGCACCTGGGCCGTCATCAGGTCGGACACCGGGACGGACAGCACCGCGGCGCCGTGGGCGTGCAGCCCGCGGGCGACGTCCCGCTCGCTGACGATCCCGTCGATGCTCGCTCCGTCGGCACTCACCACGAGCGCGCCGATGCCGTGCTCGGCGAGCGCGGCGACGAGTTCCGTCACCGTTGCCGTCGGTGCGATGGTGGCGACCGCGGTGCCCTTGGCGGTCAGGACGTCTCGTACCAGCATGGCCGTGCTTTCTCCCCTCGGATGGGCTGTGCTCACTCACCGAGCGTGGTACCCGCAACTGTAATCGAAATCACATCTCCGCGTCCGTTCCGCTGGCCGACCAGTCCGTTGCCGGGCGATTCCGCGAACGTCCCGCGCGATCCTGACCTGCCGTTCTACGGTGCGAGCACAGCCGGCGGGGGCCGGCGATGCTGGCAGGACGGGGGGTCGATGGCCATGCGGATGCTCATCGGGCGAGGCGCCGGATCGGACCGGGGACGCGTGTCCGGCGCTCGAGGGGGACCCGTGTCGGACGCTCCGGGGGGACCTGCGCCGTCTGATCACCGGTACACGGCAGCCGATGGTCACGGCGACCCCGCTGCGAGCAGCGCGGCCGCATCCTGTGAGGTGGGTATCGCAGAGGCGGAGGCGCGATGACGGAACCCCGATGGATCACCCTGTTCCTGGATACCCCGCTCGACCGGTGGCAGCTCGCCCTGGATTTCTGGGCCGCCGTCACCGGATGTGAGGTCTCGGAATCCCGCGGCGAGCGCGACCAGTTCGTCACCCTGCTGCCGCGCGCCGGGGACGCCTGGCTGAAGCTACAGGCGATCGAGGCCTCGGACGCCGGCATGCACCTGGACCTGGACAGCGGTGACCGGCCGGCCGCGATCCAGCGCAGCCGGGCAGCCGGCGCCCGGGACGCGTGGACCTACCAGGACGTCACCGTGATGCGCTCGCCCGGTGGCCTGCCGTTCTGCCACACGGCGGGGGAGCCGGACCGTCGGATCGATCGCTCGGGTTTGGCGGTGATCGCGGACCAGATGTGCCTGGACATCCCGTCCCGGCTGTGGGACGCCGAGATCGAGTTCTGGCAACGACTGACCGGCCGCCCGCTGCAACCGGGTGAGCACCCCGAGTCCGCCGACCTTCGCGATCCCGACCCGTCCGGACCGGCGCGGATCCTGCTGCAGCGGCTGGACGGCGACCGCACGACCGTCGCCGCGCACCTGGATCTCGCGGCGCGGGACCGTTCCTCGGAGATCGCGCGGCACCAGCGGCTCGGCGCGCGCCGGATCGGGGACTTCGAGCACTGGACGTCGATGCTGGCGCCGTCCGGGCACGTCTACTGCATCACCGACCGCGACCCCGCGACCGGCCGTGGCCGCGATGACCGGCAACGCCGAGCGGGCGGTTGAGAATGAGACCGGCGGCGTCGGCGACGGCCTCCGCGCGAGTGCTGCCGGGATGATCGGCGGCCAGCAAGTGGTGGCCGATGGCGGTGCAGAGTGCGAGCACGCTGCGGGCCTCGACCTCGGCAGGATCGGTGCAGAACGTGCCGATGGCGTCACGAAGCAATTGCATGCGCCGGTTGTCCACCCGGCGCAGCCGTTCGGCGACGACGAGATTGCGCCGCGGCCAGCTGCGGACGGTCAGGTCGATGGGCAGCAGTCGATCGTTGGAGAAGGGGAGCTGTCCGGCGAGCCGGGCCCCTGCTGTCGCGGTAGCCGTGGCGGGTGGTCACCTGCTGCAGAAGTCGTGTGGCTTATGGGGGGAACCGTTGGCCACGGCCGCCGATTCGCTCCGTTCGAGTTCATCGGGGGCCGCCATTGGACTCCGCTTCTTGCGAAGCCTGCGTCACTTCTTTGAGTCACTCCGGATCCGAGATCCCGTGTGTGTCGGCGCCGGATGGGAGACTCCAGACATGAACGAGCCGACCCCAACGAGCAGCCGGCACGGGCTTTCCCCTGTGCTCCATGTGCCGACTGACGGGCTGCTCGTCGAGCGCATCGCGGCGTTGGTCGCACAGACCCGGGCGACGGTGGCCACGAGCGTCAACTCGGCCTTGACCCGATGTACTGGCACATCGGCCGCATGATCGACGTCGACGTCCTCCGGGAGAAGCGGGCCGGCTACGACCAGGAGATGGTGACAACACTGTCGCCACAATTGAGTTGGAGCCACTTCAGGACCCTCCTGCCTGTTCCTACGCCGGAGGCTCGCCAGTTCTACATTGACCAGGCGGTCTCCGCACGGCTGAGCGTGCGCGGGCTGCGGGAACTCATCGGGCGAGAGGGCTTCGAACGCAAGGAGATCGCCAACGCGCAGACACCGGGTGGGTCCATGGTCCCGAGCGACAGCTTCCGTGACCCCTACCTGTTGGACTTCCTCGGCCTGCAGGGCGCCTACGACGAGCGAGACCTCGAAGAGGCGATCGTCCACGACCTCGAATCTGGTGGACGATCTCGGACACGTTCATGCAAAGGGTGCTTGCGCAAACGGCGTCGAACCGTGCGTCGTGTTGCGGCCAAGGGTTCGTCCCACTCTTCTTGCATGGACGTAGAGCCGCCCCCCCGGCGACCACCCGGTGGCGTCTATGCGGCGCTCCTAGCCCAGAGCAAGCAGCGTGAACCTCCTGCGCGACGCCATCGGAACCACCCTCTTAAACTGGGGAATGAGGTACATCGCGCACGGAGCAACTGGTGCGAGCGAGCTGGTAGGAGTGTGGCAGGAGTGGTGAACCGCCTCGCGACCGCAACCAGCACCTACCTGCGCCAGCACAAGGACAATCCCGTCGACTGGTGGCCCTGGGGCGACGACGCCTTCGCCGAGGCGCGTCGCCGGGACATTCCGGTGCTGCTGTCCGTCGGCTACGCGTCGTGTCACTGGTGCCATGTGATGGCGCACGAGTCGTTCGAGGACCCGGCCACCGCCGCAATGATCAACGAGCACTTCGTGCCGATCAAGGTGGACCGGGAGGAGCGTCCGGACGTCGACGCGATCTACATGTCGGCCACCCAGGCGCTGACGGGTCAGGGCGGCTGGCCGATGACGGTGTTCCTGACCCCCGAGGGTGAGCCCTTCTACGCCGGAACGTATTTCCCACCCGAACCCCGGTCCGGGCTGCCGGCGTTCACCCAGGTGCTGGCCGCCATCACGGACGCCTGGCGCAAGGACTCCGGCGAGGTCCGGTCCGCCGCCGGGCGCATCAGCGCCTCGCTGCACGCGGGCATGGGCGACCTGGTGGAGGTGCCCATCGGGGCCGGGCAGCTGGACCAGGCACGGGACGCGCTGCTGGCCCAGATCGACCGCACCAACGGGGGTTTCGGCCGCGCCCCGAAGTTCCCGCCGTCCATGGTGATGGAGTTCCTGCTGCGTCACCATGAGCGCACCGGCTCCGGTCCGGCGCTGGAGGCCGTCTCGCTGACCCTGGAGCGGATGGCCCGCGGTGGCATCTACGACCAGCTGGCCGGCGGGTTCGCCCGGTACAGCGTGGATGCCACCTGGCACGTGCCGCACTTCGAGAAGATGCTGGACGACAACGCGCTGCTGCTGCGGGTGTACGCGCACCACGCCCGGCTGACCGGATCACCGTTGTCGCGCCGGATCGCCCGTGAGACGGGCGATTTCCTGCTACGGGAGCTTCGCACCGAGGGTGGGGCGTTCGCCGCGTCGCTGGACGCCGACGCCGGCGGGGTGGAGGGTCTGACCTACCGGTGGCCGCTCGACGAACTGGTCGAAATCCTGGGCGGTGACGGGAATCCGGGCGGTAGGGCCGCGTCCGATGCTGACGGGCCTCCCGCTGGCGGAGCCGTGTCCGGTGATGGAACGCCCGCTGGCGCGTTCACCGCCGCCGATCAGGGTTCCGGCGACATTCGCCGCGGTGACGGTGCCGTCTGGGCGGCGCTCGCGCTGCTCGGCGTGGACCCGGACCGGCCGGACCCCGAGGGCGAGGTGCTGCGCCTGCCGCGCGACCCCGACGACCCGGACTGGTTCGCGGCGGCACGGGCCAGGCTGCTGCAGGTGCGCGACCGGCGGCCCCAGCCGGGCCGGGACGACATCGTGGTGCTGCGCAGCAA
>JBIQML010000488.1:0-4196 GCA_044463405.1 Nakamurella lactea
GCATCGAGGCGGCGGGCGGCGTGACGGCAGCCCTGGTGCACACCGTGGAGTACACCCCGGTGCCGTCCCCACCCGCCGACGGTGACCGGCCGACAGCAACCATCGCACCGGCAGGAGACCCCAGGTGACAGACCCGATCGCCGTCGTCGATGTGGACCTGGCCGACGGCACCGGCGCCGAGTTGCGCCGCAGCGATGTGCTGGTGCAGGACGGCCACATCGCCCGCGTGGCGCCGGCCGGAGACCTGCCGACCGGCGGCGCCACGCTGCTGCGCGGCACCGGCCTGGTCCTCGCGCCCGGATTCATCGATGTGCACTCGCACGCCGACAACGCCCCGCTGCTGGATGACCCCGACGTGTCCAAGATCCTGCAGGGCGTCACCACCGAGGTGGTCGGCAACTGCGGCTTCACCCTGGCCCCCCGAGGCCGGACCGGCGATCAGTTGGATGCGCTGCTCGGCCGCATCTTCCCGCCGATGCCCGCTGGCTGGCACAGCTTCTCCGACCTGTACGAGGCGCTGGACCGGCGCGGCTACGTGACCAACATGGCCCCGCTGGCCGGCCACCACTCGCTGCGCATCCTGGCCATGGGCATGTCCGACGCGGCGCCGGACGGCTCCCAGCAGCGCCGCATGGCCTCCGCGCTGGCCGAGGCCATGGATGCTGGCGCGTTCGGCCTGTCCACCGGGCTGATCTACCCGCCGGGACTGTTCAGCGACACCGACGAGTTGGTGGCCCTGGCGTCCACCCTGCCCGCCCACGGCATCTATGCCACGCACATGCGCGGGGAGGGCCGCAACCTGCTGGACTCGATCCGGGAGGCCGTGCGCATCGGGCGGAAATCGGGTCGGCGGGTGCAGGTCTCGCATCTGAAGGCAGCCGGCCGGCCGTACTGGGGCGCCGTCACCGAAGCGCTCGAACTCCTGGACCGCGCCCGGGCGGACGGTGTGGACGTCCGGCACGACGTGTATCCCTACACCGCGTCCTCCACCATGCTCACCGCGCTGCTGCCGCCGTGGTTCCAGGAGGGCGGCAACCAGGCGGTGCTGGCGAGGCTGTCCGATCCGGCGCAGCGCGACCGGGTACGCGTCGAGATCGAGTCCGGGCCCGCCGGCGGCTGGGAGAACATGGCCTGGGCCGCCGGATGGGAGTCGATCGTCATCGCCTCCACCGGCTCCGGCCAGGGTGAGGGACGCTCCATCGCCGAACTGGCGCAGCAGTGGGGTTGTCAGCCCTTCGACGCCGTGGTGCGGCTGCTGACCGCCGAGCAGCTGCGTGCCTCGATGACGGTGCACCAGATGTCGGAGGCGGACCTGTCGGCGGCGCTGGCGCATCCGCTGACGATGATCGGTTCGGACGGGCTGCCGCCGGGCACCGGCGGCAAGCCGCACCCGCGCACCTGGGGGACCTTCCCGCGGGTGCTGGCACGGTACTGCCGTGAGCAGGCGCTGCTCACGCTGCCCGAGGCGGTGCGGAAGATGACATCGCTTCCGGCGCAGACCTTCCGCATTCCCTGCCGCGGGACGGTGACCGAGGGCGCGGTGGCGGACCTGGTGGCCTTCGACGCGGAGCGGGTGGCGGACGGGGCCAGCTACGCCGAGCCGACCACGCCGCCCTCCGGCATCGCGTGGGTGATGCAGGCCGGCGAGATCGTGGTCCGGGACGGCGAGTTCCGCGGGACGCGCGGCGGACGGCGGCTGCGCCCGCAGGCTGGCGACGCCGCATGAGAGGGAGGCACTGATGGATCTCGACACGCTATTCACCGGCGGCACGGTCGTGGACGGCACCGGCGCGCCGCCGGTCGCCGCGGATGTGGGCATCCGGGACGGGTCGATCGCCTATGTCGGGCCGGCCCGACCAGATCTGCGTGCCGCCGAGACCGTCGACTGCACCGGCCTGGTCGTCGCACCCGGCTTCATCGACATCCACACGCACTCGGACCTGACGGTGCTCGCCGCTCCGTCGGCCGACAGCGCCGTCCTGCAGGGCGTCACCACCCAGGTGACGGGCAACTGCGGATTCTCGCCGTTCCCGGTGCAGCCGGCCCGGCGGGGCCTGCTGTCCGACCACGTCGCCGGCGTGGGCGGCGAGGGAGTGCCGGTGGAATGGAGCGACGTCGCCGGCTACGCCGACCGGCTGGCGCAGTCGCCGCCGACCATCAACGTGGCGCCACTGGTGGGACACGGCGCCCTGCGGATCGCCGCCATGGACGATCCGTACGGCCCGGCCGACGACGCGGCGGTGCGCCGCATGTGCTCGCTGCTGGCCGAATGCCTGGAGCAGGGAGCCGCGGGGTTGTCGACCGGGCTGACCTACCCGCCGTCGACGCAGGCGGAGCCCGCCGAGATTCACGCGCTGGCGGCCGAATGCGCCGCGCGCGGGCGTATCTACGCCACCCACGCCCGCGGGGCGACGGGCGACGAGGGCGGAGGCGTCGAGGAGTCGGTCATGGTCAGCAGGGCCACCGGCGTCAGGCTGGAGTACTCGCACGTCGCGATCAACAACCCGGCCGACTGGGGCCGCGCCGCGGAGGTCCTGCTGCGTTTCGAGGCCGCCGCCGACGAGGGCCTGCCGGTGGGGTTCGACGTGTATCCCTACGACGCGTCGTCCTCCTCGGCGATGCAGTACCTGCCGGAGTGGGTGCAACGGGGCGGCAGTGCGGAATTGGCCGCGCGCGCCACCGATCCGGCGTGGCGGGCGGCGGCGGTGCGGGCGATCGCGGGGGGATTCTTCGGCGGCATCCCCTGGCACTGGGAACGGATCGTGCTATCCGCGGCGCCGGGCATGGACGAGGTCGTGGGGCGCTCGTTCGCGGAGATCGCCGAGTTGTGGCAGTGCCCGGGGGCCCAGGTGCTGCTGGACGTGTGCGTGCGCCTGGGCTCCTCGGCGCAGGTGGTGCTGCACTACCGCACGGAGCAGGACATGCGTGCCTTCCTGGCGCACCCGCTGTCGGTGCTGGGGTCCGACGGGCTGGCCCGGCCGCTGGCGGGCCCCGACCACCCGCACCCGCGCAGCTTCGGGGCATTCCCCCGGGTCGCGGGCCGCTACGTGCGCGAGGTGGGTCTGCTGGACCTGTCCACCGCGGTACGCAAGATGTCCGGAGAGCCGGCGCGCAGGCTCGGCCTGCGGCGACGCGGCGAGATCCGCGAGGGTCACGTCGCCGACCTGGTGGTCTTCGATCCGGAGCGGATTGCCGACCGCGCGGACTTCGCCGAGCCGCGGCAGCCGCCGGCGGGGGTGCGCCGCACGGTGGTGTCCGGGACGACGGTGGCGATGGACGGGGCGGTACTGGAGGCCCGTCCGGGAGGGATGATCCGGTGCGGGACGTGATGCACGGCAACGGCGGTGACGGGCCACCCGGCGGCCCCGGAACCGGCGGGCGCGGCCCGCGGCGGACCACACCGGTGATCGCGATCCCGACGGAGTCGCCGGACTGGCTGGCCGAGGCGGTGCGGGACGGCGGCGGCCGGGTCGGGCCGCTGTCACGGGCCGATGCTGTGATCCACCGGGGCGGCCCGGACGGCCTGCCTCCGCTGCCGGATTCGGTGCGCTGGGTGCAGCTGTCCAGCGCCGGCGTCGAACGATTCCTGGCTGCCGGTGTGATCGACGAGCGGCGGGTGTGGACCTCCGCGGCCGGCGCCTACGCCGAGCAGGTCGCCGAGCACGCGGTGGGCCTGCTGCTGGCCGGGGTGCGCGGGCTGGTGGTCGCGGCGGCGCAGGGGGACTGGCGGCCCGACCTGGTGGCGCCCAGGGTGACGGGCCTGGGCGGCAGCACCGTGGCGGTGGTGGGCGCCGGCGGCATCGGGCGTCGCATCGTGGAACTGCTGTCGCCGTACCGGGTCTCGGTGATCGCCGTGAACCGCAGCGGTCGTCCGGTGGCCGGGGCGGACCGCACCGTGCCGGCCGCCGACATCGACGGGATCTGGGACGGTGTGGACCACGTGATCGTCGCCGCGCCTGCCACCGACGCGTCCCGGCACCTGATCGGCACCGCGGTGCTCGCCAGGCTGAAGCCGACCTCCTGGGTGGTGAACATCGCGCGGGGATCGCTGGTGGACACGGCCGCCCTGCTCGATGCGGTGACCGGCGGGCGCATCGCCGGAGCAGGACTGGACGTCACCGACCCGGAACCGCTGCCGGCGGATCACCCGCTGTGGACCACCCCCGGCATCCTGATCACCCCGCACACCGCCAACC
>JBIQML010000489.1:0-4196 GCA_044463405.1 Nakamurella lactea
CGGAGTCGGCGACGGTGATCTTCTTGGTCTTGGCGGCGTTCACCAGATCCTTCAGGCTCTTGTACGGGCTGTCGGCGGGCACCGCAATGGTCCCCACGTCCGTCATGATCTGGGCCAGGTACTCCACCGAGTCGGGCTTGACGTCGTAGCCGGACAGGTCGAAGAACGAGCACTCGATCGGGCAGAAGCCGATGTTGTAGCCGTCCGGCTTCAACCCGCTGACGTACTTGACGGCGATCGAACCGGACGCGCCCGGCCGGTTCTGCACCACGATGCTGGTGCCGAGTTCCTTCTCCAGCACCTTGGCGATCGCGCGGGAGGTGGTGTCCGAGCCGCCCCCGGCCGCGGCCTGCACCGTGAAGGTGATGTTCTTGGTCGGGTAGTCCGTGGCGGCGCCGCTGGCCGACCCGCTGCTGCCGGACGCGCTGCTCGCGGAGCCGCTGGCCGCGCTGGCCGAGCCGCTGCTGGCCGCGCTGCCCGAGCCGCTGGAGGCCGCGCTGCCGGAGCCGGAAGTGCCGGCGCTGGCGCTGCCGCCCCCCGAACTCGAGCACCCGG
Organism: Nakamurella lactea; assembly: GCA_044463405.1. Taxonomy (GTDB): domain Bacteria; phylum Actinomycetota; class Actinomycetes; order Mycobacteriales; family Nakamurellaceae; genus Nakamurella; species Nakamurella lactea_B. The sequence continues at coordinate 556 of JBIQML010000489.1, forward strand.
CCAGCGCCATGGCCGCGCTGGCCGTCAAGGCCACAACCGCCACCCCGAGCCTTCGGCCCGTGAAGCGTCGTTGGAGTGCACCCATCTTCTGTTTCCTCTCTCGGCGACGATTTCTGGAATCGCACCTGCTCGGTGCCTACTTCACGCACACACGTCTGCCATCACGGCAGACTGGCGACTGTGCTCCGTCGGCTGTTAACAGCGCTCAGTCAACTACTGGCATGATGGGTCTGTCAATGAGTAACTTGATATGACACACCCCGGCCCGGGGCGGCGAACTCCACGATCCGGAGGATCATGACGATCATGAAGAAGATCATCAACGACCCGTCCGGTTTCGTGGACGAGGCGATCGACGGCATCCTGCTGGCGCACGGCCACCGACTGCGGTCGGTCTCCGACGATCACCGTGGACTGGTGCGAGCCGGTGCCCCGGAACAGGGCAGGGTGGGCATCGTCACCGGCGGGGGCTTCGGCCACCTGCCGGTCTTCCTGGGCTACGTCGGGGACGGGCTGTGCTCCGGGGTGGCCGTCGGCAACGTCTTCTCGTCACCGTCCGCCGACCTGATCGCCGACGTGACCCGGGCCAGCAACGGCGGGGCGGGCGTGCTCTACCTGTTCGGCAACTACGGCGGTGACGTGCTCAACTTCGATCTGGCCGGCGAGGAGTGCCTGGCCGACGACATCGAGACCCGGACCGTGCTGGTCACCGACGATGTCGCCTCCGCCCCCGCCGAGCGGGCCGCCGACCGCCGCGGGGTGGCCGGCCTGGTGTTCGCCTACAAGATCGCCGGGGCGTCCGCCGCCCGCGGTGACTCGCTGAATGACGTGGCCCGCTGGGCCGAGACCGCCAACGCGCGCACCCGTTCCATGGGGGTCGGCCTGTCCCCCACCGTGCTGCCCGCCGCCGGGGAGCCGACCTTCACCCTGGACGAGGGCGAGATGGAGATCGGCATCGGGATCCACGGCGAGCCCGGGGTGCACCGCGGCCAGCTGGAGACCGCCGACCAGATCACCGATCGGCTGCTGGCGCAGATACTTCCGGAGCTCGAGCTGACCGGCGGGTCTCGGGTGGCGGTGATGGTCAACGGCCTGGGCGCCACACCGCTGGAGGAGCTGTACATCATGTATCGCCGGATCCGCGGCACGCTGGACGACGCCGGTGTCCGGGTGCACCGCCCGTACATCGGCAACTACGCCACCAGCCTGGAGATGGCCGGCGCATCGGTGACGGTGTGCGCGCTGGACGACGATCTGGTGGAGCTGCTCGACGCGCCGGCGTCCAGCCCGTTCTTCACCCAGGACGGGGTCAAGCGGTGAACGTCTCCCAGCTGCGCGCGGTGCTGGCCGGCACCATGGCGGCGATGCCCGCCCACGCCGACCGGCTGCGCGAGCTGGATGCCGCCCTGGGCGACGGCGACCTGGGGATCACCATCAGCGCCGGGGCGACGGCGGTGGCCGATGCCGTTGCCGCGCTGGACGATTCGGCGACCGCGGACGCGGTGATCCTGGCGGCGGCGAAGGCCTTCATGAACGCGAACCCGTCCACCTTCGCGGCGCTATCCGGGGGCGGGCTGCTGGCCGCGTCCCGTGCCGTCAAGGACAAGCAGTCGCTGGACCGTGACGATGCGATCGCGATCCTGCGGGCCTGCATCGACAGCATCTCCCGGCGCGGCAGGTCCCAGCCCGGCGACAAGACCGTGCTCGACCCGCTGACCAGCAGCCTCGATGCGCTGGAGAAGGTCGGCGGCGGTGACGGATCCGCCGGGCACGCCGACGCGGCCGGGACCGCCGGGCACGCCGATGCGGCCGGGGCCGCCGTGCACGACGGCGGTGACGGGACGGCCGGGCACGCCCATGCGGCCGCCGCGCTGGACGCGATGATCGTCGCCGCCCGGGCGGCCATCGACGAGACCACCAAGCTCGCCTCGGCGAAGGGCCGGGCGGCCTGGCTGCAGGAGCGCAGCGCCGGGCTGACCGATCCCGGTTCCGTGGCCTACCTGCTGCTGCTGACCGAGTTGAAGAACCACTGGGACGCGTAGATGGCACACACACCGGTCCCGTTGCTGCGCAAGGCCTTCGGCGAGCAGATCACCGACCATCTGCGTGATTCCCTGGTGAACGGCGAATTCCGGCCGGGCCAGCGGCTCACCGAGGAGGAGCTCGCCGCCAAGTTCGGTGTCAGCCGCGGCCCGGTACGCGATGCGTTGCGGCAGCTGGCGAACGAGCGGCTGGTCAGCTCGGGCCGGTCGGGGACATACGTGATCGGCATCAGCGAGGACGACATCGCCGAGCTGTACCTGCTGCGGCAGGCCATCGAGACGCTGGCGGCGTCGCTGGCGATGGACCGGGTGCCGGCCGACGGGTGGGGCGAGATGCTGCACGCGGTCGTGGATCTGGAGCGCACCGCGGACGCGCACGACGAGCACGGGTTCGCCGAGGCCGACGTCCGGTTCCACAGCCTGATCTACCAGTACTCGGGGCATCGCCGGCTCGGCGACGTGTGGAACCAGTACTCGCCCATCCTCACCCGGCTGCTGAAGCAGACCATCCTGGTGCGGGACGACCTGGTGCCCACCGCCGCCCGGCACCGGCTGTTGCTCGACCTGCTGCGCGGCGACGACCACGCGGCGGTGGAGGCCGAATTGCGCGACCATCTGGAGGATTCGCACCAGCGGATGGTGCTGGCGTTCCGGCGCCGGACCGGCGGAGCCGACCCGGCGACCGACTACCGGTCATCGGCAGGTGCCTCGTGACGGCGCCGCCGGCCGAGGGCGCCGCGGAGGTGCCGCTCAAGCGCCGGTGGGCCGCCGGCCAGGCGTGGCTCGGGGTGTGGGCGTCGATCGACGACGCGGTGTCCGCGGAGATCGTCGGGCGCGGCGGATTCGACTTCGTCGTCACCGATCTGCAGCACGGCTACGCGAGCCTGCAGTCCTGCCGGCCGATGCTGGACGCGGTGCAGGCGACACCGGCGGGCTCGCTGGTCCGGGTGCCGTGGAACCAGCCGGAACTGATCATGCGGGCGCTGGACCTGGGCGCGGACGGCGTGATCGTGCCGATGGTGAGCAGCGCCGCCGAGGCGGCCGCCGCCGCGAATGCCTGCCGGTATGCCCCGGCCGGGCACCGCAGCTGGGGGCCGATGCGCGCGGACACCCGCGGCCTGCTCACCCGGCCCGGCGTGCACGACAACGACAACGCCTGCGTGGTGATGATCGAGACCGCCGACGGCCTGGCCGATCTCGACCGGATCGTGCGCACCCCGGGGGTGGACGCCATCTACGTCGGCCCCAACGACCTGGCGCTCAGCCTGGGCCTGGGCCGGGCCACCTGCGCCGAGTCCGAGCGGCTGCGGGAGGCCATCCAGAGCGCCATCGACGCCGCGCACGCCGCGGGCATCCAGGCGGGGGTCGATTGCGCGACAGCGGATGCCACCCAGCGCTGGCGCGGGCGGGGCGCGGACTTCGTGATCGCCGCGTCGGACGCACGGCTGCTGGCACGCGCCACCGGGGAGGCCGTGGCCGAGCTCCGCGCCGCGGGCACCAGGTGAGCCCACAGGTGGTGGCGGCGATCGCCGTCTTCGTCATCGCCTACATCCTGATCGCCACCGAGAAGGTGCCGCGCGCCACCGGCGCGCTCTGCGG
>JBIQML010000490.1:0-901 GCA_044463405.1 Nakamurella lactea
CGGGCGATCACGGACGGCTGCGCCGCCGAGATCGTCAGGTGCTCCACCAGCCGGTCGCGCTCCCTGGCCACGTCCGCGCTCCGGTAAGCCGCCCCGGTGACGCTGTCGGCCAGCACGTCCAGCAGGACGTCCAGACCGCTGGCCAGCGCCGAGCCGGACAGCAGCAGGCGGCGGGGATCCACCTGGGCGGACAGCTGACCGCCCACCACCGCCAGATCGGCGTCCACGTCCTGACGACCGCGCCGCGCGGTCCCCAGCAGGATGGTCTCGGCCAGCAGCTCCGCCCGGGCGGCATGCTGGGTTCCCTTGCCGCCGAACGGGATCCGCAGCCGGAGCTCCACCATCGGCGAGCTGGGCCGGCGCACGGCGACGACCTCCAGCCCGCTGTCCAGGGTGGCCGAGGCCGCGCTGGGAGCCCGCCCGGCCCTGGTGCGCTGCAGCGCGGGAAGCGGCCGGGGACCCTGGCTGGTGCGAGCGATCTGCTCGGCGGTGCGCGGCCGGGCGGCCCGGCGCGGGCGCCCGGTGCCGGTTGCCCGCCGGGCGCGCCCGGCGCTCGAGGTGCCGGAACGGCCGGAACGCGGCGCCATCACTTCTCCCCTCCCGGCACGACCCGCAGGATCGCGCACCGCTCCGGGTCCAGAGACGCCGCCGCAGCAGCGATCTCGCCGACGCCGACGGTCTCGGCGATCGTCGGAAGCTCGCCCAGCAGCTCCGCCCGCCCGTGCAGCAGCTCGAACAACCCGAGGTTCTGGGTGCGCGCCATGGTGGCGTCGCACTCCCGGAACAGGTTCGCCGCGAAGCGGGCCCGGGCCCGGCGGACCTCGTCCTCGCTCGGCCCGTCGTCGGCCAGCCGCCCGATGATCTCGGTGGCGCCGTCGACCACGTGCTGCGGGGCGACGCC
>JBIQML010000490.1:911-4170 GCA_044463405.1 Nakamurella lactea
CCCGCCGGATGCAGCGCGCCGAGCACGAACACGTCGGGGTCGCGGCCGTCCAGTGGGCCCATCAGGCCGGGGCCGGCCCACGCGGAGGTGGCCAGTGCCCGCCGGTTGACCAGCTCCGCCTGCAGCGGAGAGGACTCGCCGTCCGCGAGCACGCCGCCCAGCAGCAGGTGCGCCAGGTAGCCGGGCAGGTTGGCGACCGGATCGGGCAGTCGCCACCCGATCGCCAGCGCCGGGGTGGGCGCCAGCGGGTCGGGGCTGTCGACGGCCCGTACGCCGTCCGGCCACGGTTCGGAGAAGTCCGGCCGCACCGGCGCCGGCCGGCGGGCGATGTCGTCGAAGTGCCGGTGCACCAGGTCGGTGGCGACGTCGACGTCCAGGTCGCCACACACCGTGAGCACCGCGTTCGCCGGGCAGTAATAGCGCTCGAAGAAGTCGGCACAGTCCTCGACGGTGGCCGACCGCAGGTCAACGAAGTCGCCGTATCCGTTGTGCGCGTTGGGGAACGTGTCGAACAGCACCGGAGGCAGGTCGATCCAGGGGAAACCGCCGTAGGGCCGGTTGAGCACGTTCAACCGGATCTCCTCGGAGACCACGTCCACCTGGTTGGCCAGGTTCTCGGCGGTGATGGCGGGTGCCCGCAGCCGGTCGGCCTCCAGGAACAGCCCGCGTTCCAGCGCCCCGGCCGGCAGCAACTCGTGGTATTCGGTGTAGTCGAAGTGGGTGGACCCGTTGAATGTCCCCCCGGAGGACTGCACCACCCGGAAGTGCTCGAGCTTGGGCAGCGACTCGCTGCCCTGGAACATCAGGTGCTCGAACAGGTGCGCAAAACCGGTGCGGCCCGGCGGTTCCGACCGGAACCCCACGTCCACGTGCACGGCCACGCCCACCACGCCGCTGCCGCGGTCCGGGGCCAGCAGCACGCGCAGGCCGTTGTCCAGGGTGAAGCGCTGCACCGGGTAGCTCCGCGTGTCGGCGGCGCGGCGATGCTTGCGGGTGCGAACGGCGGCAGTCACGGGATTCAGCCTATCCGGGCCACGGGCAGGGCCCGGTCATCCGGGTCAATCGCTGGAACGTTCGGTGTCCGTCCTGGCCTCGGTGCCGCTGTGGGTGAACAGTTGCTCGTCGACGATCACGAACCCGGAGGGCAGCACGTGCGCCGGCTCGCCGGGATCCATGTCGGCCACCTCCTGCGAGCTGGGCTGCCCCTCGTCGATCCGTTCCACCGGTTCGCCCGGGCCGTCTCGCCATCGGTCCGGCGTCGATGCCCCGGGCGGTTCGGACTCAGAATGTTCGGGCGCGGCGCCCCCGGGCGCGGCGCCCCCGGGCATGGTGTCCGGCGCCGCCTCGTCCGATCCGTCCTCGTCGGCGGCGGCGGACGTCTGGTCGGCGGACCCGGACGCGGCCCCACCGCCGCCGGTCGACGGCGTGCCGGCGTTCTCCGTCACCGCCCGATCCTCCTCCCGCCGCGACGCGCCCGCCCGGGAACGCAGGTCGGCCACGCTGATCCGGTCGGCCGACGCGAGGTGCCGGGACCGGCGTCGCTCGACGACCAGCGCGATGGCGGCGAACACCGCCACCAGCCCGGCGGCCAGGATTCCGATCGGCAGCAGCTTGCCGGCCAGCCCGGCGGAACCCGCGGTCGTGGTTCCGGCCAACCGCATCTGTGTCGGATGGCCCTCCAGATACTGCACCGCCAGTCGCTGGTCGGTGGCGAAGCCGCAGCCGCTGATGCGAGCCGTCACCGCCGGCCCGGTGCCGGACAGCCGCACGGTGGTGCGGCTGCCGGACGAGCACGACGGTGACGAGACCACCGTGGCGTAGGCGTCCACCGGGTTGGCGTCGATCGGATCCGTGACAGAGCGAAGGTGCCACCACCACACGCCCAGCAGGATCGCGCCGATCAGCAGCAGGCAGATCCCGACCGCCGGCAGGGCGGTCCTGATCCGGCGCGCGGGGCTGACCCGGGTGCGCTCCGACCGTCGGTCCGCGTGCCTGGCCATGGCCGGATCATGCCATGCCGTCGCGCCCCACGGCCGACAGCTCGCGCCACAGGTGGGCCACCGCCTCGGCCCCCTTGAGCAGCAACGCGACCGGCGCCCGCTCGTCCGGGGCGTGGATCTGATCGTCCGGCGTCATGACCCCCAGGAACACCAGCGGCGCGCCGATGGTCTCGGCCAGTTCGGCCTCCGGACCGGATCCGCCCTCCCGGGTGATGAGCACGGTGTCGGTGTCGAAGGCGGTGCCAAGCGCGCGGCGGGCGGCCATGGTCGCCGGATGGTCGGCGGGAACCACCACGGGTCGCACACCGCCGTCCTGCCAGTGCATGCTGGCGGTGACGGCGTCACCGGCCCGGGCCGCCACGAACGCATCCACCGCGGCGCGCACCGCCACCGGGTCCTGCCGGCCCACCAGCCGGAACGACAGCTTGGCGAACGCCTCGGTGGGCACGATGGTCTTCCCGCCGGGGCCGGTGTAGCCGCCGTGGATGCCGTTGATCTCCGCGGTCGGCCGCATGCCCAGCCGCTCCAGGGTCGAGTAACCGGCCTCGCCGACCGCACCCTTGGACCGTGCCGGCCCGGCCAGCCATGCCTGCTCGTCGAACGGCAGCCCGGCGAGCAACTCGCGCTCGGTGGCGGTGGGCTCGTCGACTCCGTCGTAGAAGCCCGGGATCGCGACGTGCCGGTTCTCGTCGTGGATGGCGGCCAGGATGCGCACCAGCTCGGTGATCGGGTTGGCCACAGCACCGCCGAACACGCCCGAGTGCAGGTCGATGTCGGGACCGGACACCCGCAGCTCGCCGCCCACCAGGCCGCGCATCCCGGTGACCAGGCTCGGGGTCCCGGAGTCGAAGATGCCGGTGTCGGAGATGACCACCACGTCCGCATCCAGCCGGCCGGCGCAGTCCGCCAGCAGTTGGGTGATGTGCGGGGAGCCGGACTCCTCCTCGCCCTCGACGAGCAGGGTCAGGTCGACGGCGGGGGCGGTCCGCCCGGTGGCGGCCAGGTGCGCCGCCAGACCGAGCAGGTGGATGGCGACATTCCCCTTGTCGTCGCTGGCGCCGCGGCCGTGCAGCAGCCCGTCGACGACATGCGGCTCGAACGGCGGGTAGGTCCAGCCGTCCTCGAAGGCGGCGGGCTGAACGTCGTGGTGGCCGTACACCACCACGCGCACGGCATCCGGGTCGCCGGACGGCCAGTGCGCGTAGACGGCGGGGCGGTAGGGGCCGTCGGCGAGCACCCGCACGGTGGGGAATCCGGCG
>JBIQML010000491.1:0-4164 GCA_044463405.1 Nakamurella lactea
CGTCGTCTTGCCGACCCCGCCCTTCTGATTGGCCACGCAGAAGTTCCGGCGGTGACGGGGCCTCGGCATCGTGACGTCTCCGGACCGCACCTCCAATGCTTGCTGGGCGGCGCGGGCGATCGGGGTGTCGTCGGGGATGACCACGCTGATATCGGTCTGTGTTTCACGTGAAACCGACACCGTGTCGTCCACCGGTCCTCCCTCCGCCGCGCCGCTCGGGCCCGGCTCAAGCATCCTGTCGGAGACTACGCGACGCCCACGACGGTCACCGCGCAGGCGCACCGGGGTCGAGCACTGCCAGTCGCATCGGCCGCTGTTTCACGTGAAACACTCCGCCCCGGTGGCGCGGACTATTCGCGGTCAGTGAGTGCCGGGCGGTCGAGCGCCGCGGCCTTCTCCGCCGCCCGCCATCGAGCCGTCTATCAGCTACTGGAGTCCCGGGCCGCTTTCGCCGATCCGCTGGCCGTCAGGATTTTGGGTGTCCCCGAGGGTGAGCTCGGCGCCGGTGCGGCGGCCCGTCCGGAGCGTCGGACCATGCGCTGGTTCATCTGCGCCCGCAGTCGGCTGGCCGAAGACACAGCGACAGCCGTCGGCATGGGCGCCCGGCAACTGGTGGTGCTCGGGGCCGGCCTGGACTCCTTCTTCGGGTATCGGAATCCCCATCCGGGTCTCCGGGCGATCGAGATCGATCATCCGGCCACCCAGCGCTGGAGACGCGAGAGCCTTGTCGCGGCCGGCGCCGACGCGAGTCCCGTCTTTCCGCCGAGCTATCGATGTCGAGAGCGACGACATCGGTACGGCTCCGCGCTGCGATCGACCCGGCGCCTCGGCGGTGGTCTGGCGGTTGGGAATGACCCCGTACCTGACCCGCGATGCGGTGCGGCCGACCCTGCCGGCACTGGCATCCGCGCCATCGGTCGTGGTGGTGTCCGATCACGCGTCGCCCATCGGCGGCACGGACCGGGCGGTCCGGGAGTGGCACGAGCGGCGCCGCGCCAGGGTGGCCGAGAGGGGAGAGCCGTGCCTGTGCGAGTTCACCACGGAGGAGATCACCGAGTCGGCGAGGCGGGGGATTCACCCTCGCAGAACCGGTGCATAAACGCACCGTGATCGACCGGGCGCTCGGCCGTTCCGTGGCAGATGTATCGACTCCGCCGCACCTCATGCTGGTCGCGCGGAGATGGGCCGGCCTACCGGTCTGACACCCACGGCTGATCCACTCCGAGACGATCCGACCTGGCCGATCGTCGACGGGCCGATCCCGGCCAGGACCGTCCGACCCTCGTTGTTTCACGTGAAACAGCCGGCCCTCACGGTGCCGTCCCGTAGGTCCGCACGCCGTGCTCCAGCTGGTCGAATCCGATCTCCATCACGGCGAACGCCGACTCCGCCGCCCGGTCCGCGGCCACCCCCGCGACCTGCCCCAGCAGGTTCACGGTCGTCAACGACCGCAGCAAAGCGATGATCTGCTCGGCGAGCAGGAACGGGCGCATGGCCTCGGGATCGACCGGTGTCCCGTTGTCGGGTACCGACGCCAACGCGTGGGCGCTCAACTCGAAGCCCGGCCACGGCACCGGGGGCGCATCGGTCACCTCGGCCAGCGCGGCCACCAGGTCCTGGCGCAGCCCGTTCCATCGCCGCTCCGACGCCGCGGTCAGCGTCGGGCTCGCCAGCATCATGCGGGCGAACGGCGCCACGCCGTCGTGCAGGCCGGTCCACTCGGCACGATTCTCCAGCGCCGCACGGGTGTAGCTGCGAACCGCCTGCATCACCGACTGGCTCGCGGGCCGGGTACGAATGGCTCCGGCAACGTCGGGCAGCACCGTTCGCGGGCCCGCAAAGAACATGTCCTCCTTGGCGGGGAAGTAGTTGAACACGGTCATCTTCGAGACGTCCGCGGCGTCGGCGATCTCGGTGATCGACACGTCGTCGAAGCCACGCTCCAGGAACAGCGCCATCGCCGCCTGAATGATCCGCTGGCGGGTCTGAACCTTCTTCCGCTCACGCAGGCCTGGAGTCGTCATGCCATCAGGCTACCCGATCAGTGGACCACGAACAGTTTTGAGCTTGACATGTTACTAGGTTCGTCCTAGTTTTAGGTCGTACCTAAGTTCCTTCCCTTCGGAGATGTCCATGCCCCTCAACGACCTTCCCTCGCCCCCTGGCATGACCAGGCGCGGCACCCTCGCCGTCATGGTCGCCTGCCTGGCCACCCTGCTCCTGGGAGTCCTGGACACGAACATCGTCACCACCGCCGCCGTCTCGATCGCGGGCGATCTCCAACCGATCGGCGGTGCCTCGCAGGTGACCTGGCTGGTCACCGCGTACGTGCTGGCCGGCACGGTAGTGCAACCGCTCTACGGAAAGCTCGCCGACGCCCTGGGCGTCAAGCGGGTCTTCCTGACCTCGGTCGGGCTCTTCCTGCTGGGATCCCTGCTGTGCGGCCTGGCCACGTCCCTGCCGGAACTCGTCGCGTTCCGCGGTTTGCAGGGACTGGGCGGTGGTGGCCTGATGAGCGTGACCATGGTGGTGATCGGACAGCTGCGGGCAGAAGACCCCGAAGCCGGCGCCGGGGGCGGCAACGCGATGGCGGGGCTGCTGGTCGGCTTCGGACTGATCTGCGGTCCGCTGCTGGGCGGGACGCTGATCAGCCATCTGGACTGGCGATGGATCTTCTTCGTCAACATCCCCCTCGGATTGGCCGCCTGGTTGGTCATCGCCCGGTCGCTGCACCTGCCCGCCACCGAGTCGCACGATCGGATCGACATCCCATCTTCGCTGCTCGTCGGCGCGGCCGCGTGCGCCGTGCTGCTCGGTTGCGAGTGGGGCGGCCGGCGGTTCGCCTGGCTGTCCCTGCCGGAGGCGGGCCTCGCCGTGGTCGGCGCCCTGGCCGCGATCGTGTTCGTGGCGCGGCAACGCACGTCGGCGGCACCGTTCTTCCCGACCAGGCTGCTGCGCGACAGGACGGTGCAGGTGATCAGCGCGCTGCAACTGGCTACCGGTATCGGGATGATGGCCGGAATGGTCTACATCACGTTGGAACTGCAACTGGTGCGCGGGTTCTCGCCGTTTGCCACCGGGATCGCGCTGATTCCGGTGGCGGTCGGTATGGGCGGCGGCGCGCTGGCCGGCGGGATGCTGCTCCGGCGGGGGATGGCGCGGGAATCGATGATCGGCAGTGGTGCGCTGGCGGCCGGCTCTCTCGCCGGATTCGGCCTGGGCACCGCCAGCACCCCGATGGCGGTCATCTCGGCGCTGCTGGTGCTGTTCGGGGCCGGGGTCGGGCTCGGCCTGGGCAACGAGATCATCATCGTGCAATCCGCCGTCCGGCGCAGCGATCTCGGGGTGGCGACGACCGGCATCCGGTTCGTGGAGTCGGTGGGCTCGTCCGTCGGTGCCGCCGCGATGGGGTTGCTGTTCAGCTCGCTGGTGGGCACCGCTGCGGTCGGATCCGTGCCCGGCACGGCGATGCACGCCATCGACGTGGTCTACGTCGCGGGGGCGGCGGTGATGGCGGTCGCCGCGGTGATCGCCAGCCGGCTTCCGAGGCGGCCATCCAGGCGGGTGCCGGTCCACACGGGGTGAGCCCGCTCACCCCGTCGGTGCGGACGCCCCGACGAAGTAGTCGCCCTCCAGCAGCACCGTCCCGCCGATCTCGTCGGCCAGTTGCGCCGCGGTGAAGTAGCGCTTGTAGACCCGGTGCCGCGATCCGTCGTTCAACACGCGCTCCTGCCAGCCCTCGGCGGGGATGTCCGGTCGGACGGCGGCATCCACCACCACCAGCTCGCGCGCCACCCGCCGGGCCTCGGCCAGCAGTGCGGTCCGCTCGTCCGGTCCGAGGTGGCCGTAGAAGTGCCCGGTGAACACCCGGTCGAAGGCACCGTCGGCGAATGGCAGGTCCAGCGCGTCGCCGACCATGGCCACGCCACCCGGCATCCGGGACTGCGCGATGTTCACCATCGAACGGCTCTGGTCCAGCCCGACCACAAGCCCTCGCAGGTGGCGGGTGAGAAATCCCGTGCCGCAGGCGATGTCAAGCGTCTTGGCCGCCGGTAGCGCCTTGGTCATGGCGGCCAGCGACTCCACGTCCCGATGCCATCCGGGTCGGTCCCGCTCGGCGAACAGGCCCTCGCCGAGCCCGGTGCGCTTGATCGTCTTCAGATA
>JBIQML010000492.1:0-4159 GCA_044463405.1 Nakamurella lactea
CGATCCGGCACGGAGCGCTGGTGTGGCGCACCCGGGCAGCCGAATGGTCGCTGCTGGCCGACGAGCTGCGGGCGGCATCGCCGGCCGGCTTCGTCGGGGACGAGGCGGATGCCTACCGGGCCTGGCTGACCGACGACTGGGCGGTCCACCTCGAGCGCGCCTCCGAGGCGTGGGGCATGGTCGGGCGCGCCCTTGCGCGGTACGCAGACGACCTGGACCGCGTCCAGCAGCGGTTGCGCGCGCTCGACCCGGGGCGGAACGGCGGTGACGAGGTCGTCGGCGGTGTTGCGGCCACGGACACCACCGTCGATCCGTGGGTCGCATCGGCCGTCGATCGGATGCTGTCCGAGCATGCCGACGCCATCGTGCGGTGCCGCGCAGCGATCGACCGCGCACGTGCGCTGTGCCCGGGCATGTCGGCAGGACCCGGATCGCTGACGGTCCCGACCGTGGCAGCATTCGCGCCTCATGCCGCTGGGTGGCGGGACCCGCCGCGATCCTCGCGCGGCGAGGGCGTCCTGTCGGGCGGACGGCTGAGGGCTGTCGCCGGTGGTCTGCGGACCGCTGCCGGGCTGTCCGCGATGGCGTGGTCCGCGGCCGGCGCCATGTCGGCGCCCGGCCCGTTCGTCCGGCCGGCGGACGGCGACTGCGGCGGCGCGCCGCCATCGACCGAGACGGCGGCGCCGGTCGCGCCATCACCGACTTCGACCGGCTCGCAGTGGCCAAAGCTGCTCGGCGTGCCCGCGAACGCGCCCGATCTGCCGATCTATGACTCGACCACGACGGCGCCCAGCGCTCCTCCGGTAGCGCCTACGCCCTCCACGGCACCAGCGGTGCCCGGCACCGGGTTCCCTTCCGCTCCCGCTATACCCGTGCCCGCGACGGCCGCGCCTTCACCATCCCAAACGTCGACGACGGACGTCTCGCCACACTCGCCGACGAGCCCGCAAACATCAATCAGCCAGCCCTGCGGTGGAATATCCAGAGGTGCGAAGTGGGACGATTTGCCTCGAAGCGGCCCCTTTCCGTTCGAGCCCAGACGCGGCCAACGGCTCAGCGACCCGCGATCCATTTCCCAGGACAGCAAGGGCAACCCCATTGACAAGTACGGACAGCGATGGCAATGGGACCGCAAGAAGAAGGAATGGGACGTACAAAACGACCGCAACGACACCCATACCAATGTTGATCCAAACGGCAAAATCACGCATGGTCCGAACAACACGGGCCGAGCTCCGAAGCCCGATGCGGATTCGAACCACACCAGCAATTGGTTGGATGATCTACTGGGCGGCGTGTTCACTGTTCGGCTGGACCCCAACCAGGCAGCGGAGATTGCGGCCCTGACGGCCCTGGCAGGGTTGACCGTGTATGTCGTCGGCGGCGTTCTTGGGGGCGGCTGAGATGACCGACACCGTGCACTCTGCGACCACCGCAACCGGGATCATCGCCGAAATCGAGTCATTGCAGGCCAGTGCCAGCCACTACATCGTGCCTACCCGAACTCCGGAGGATGATGCCGCCTTCCTGGATGCCCTGCGCATTGCGGAGCACCCGGTCACGAAGCAGAACCTGCTGCGCCTGGTCCGGGCGCTGTTCCTCCCGGGCGCGCTGCAGCCGGCGATGGCCCTACTTGCCGACGGCGCGTCACAGGTCCGTGCCGAGGCTGCCGACACGGTGGGCACGCTGATCGCCAGCGCGCCTGTGACTGTTTCCCAGGGCGAGCGGGATGCAGCGCTGGCCGCGCTGCTCGACCGCTGGGACTGCGAGACGGACGACACGGTGCGCAGTTGCCTTGTCTACGCGCTGGTGGCGTTCCGAGAATCCCGGTTGCGCCCGCTGTTCGAAGCATGTCTCGACGATCAGGACGACCGGATCCGGATGCAGGCGCAGAGCGGCATGGACCATCTGGACGCTGTCGACACGTTCGCCCGCCAGCATCGGGAGGGCACCGACCTGCAGGGCGCCTCCGCATGTCACCAACCGGCGTTCCTCGCCGAGATCATCCATCGCCGCTGCTGCGACGCCGACCCGTATGGGCACGCGGTCCACCCGCGGCGCCGGGACATCCGCGGGGTGCTGGAGCACGGCCAGCGGGAGCGAATCCCGGGCGAGCACTCCGTCACCATCCGGGGCCGGGCCTTCGATCTGGTCATCGACGAGGATCGCCCCGGCTGTTCGGTGGCCCGCGTCACCGACCTCCAGCACATGCGGGCGTGCCGGCGCTCGTCCGACCACCGGCATCGAATCTGGCTGCAGCCGCTGTCATCCCGGCCGGACACCCCCCATGTGTTCGCCTCGCGCCGCGCCGAGATGTTCCATGACACGCCGATCGGCACCGACTACGCCCGGGACTATCGCACCGCGGACGACGTGTTCGACGGCATCGCCAACAAGCCTGACAACGCCTGGTTCGTGATCGAGCCGCGCACCCGGGACAGCGACGCCGCATTCATCCACGCGCTTCGCCGCGCCAACGAGATTCGCGATCCGGCCGGGGCCGAGCTGCGTGGCATCCTGTGCCACATCCTCGCCGAACTGAAGCCGCCCGACGCCGTGGATCCCGTCACCGACGCTGCCCGCGACCCGGACCCGGCCGTGCGATACGAAGCGGTCCGAGCGCTGGACCGGATCCTCGGGTATGTGCCGAACCCCCCCTTGCAGGAGCGCACCCGACGCGCCCGCCAGGTGCTCATCGAGCTCTGGCACGACGACATCGACGACGACCTGCGCAGCACCCTGGCCGGGGCCCTGACCGCCTTCCGCGATCCACACATCCGACCGCTGCTGGCCGAGCACGCTGACAGCGACGACCCCCGCACCCGGCGGCTGTGCCGGAACGGAATCAGGTACCTGGACCAGTTCGATCCCGCCACCCGCCGGACCTACACCGGAACGACGCTGCAGGGGTTGGCGTCCGGCTACCACGTGCGGGATCTGGCGTTCCTGCTGCATCGGGATGCCGCGGACGGCGACCCTTACAACGAGCACCCGCATCCCCGGGAGAAGGACATCGCGAAGGCGCTGCGCTGGGGCCACTGGAAGCGTGTGCCGGGCGAGAACACCGTTCGCGTCACCAGCAGACACACCGTCGTCACCATCGCCGAGGACGAGCCGAGCCGGTGGGGCGCCGCTTTCCTGGACCCGACCGACCCGGGTCTGCCGCCCTGCCGCCTGCCGTGGCATCGCCAGGTGACCGTCGGCTTCTCCTCCACCGCGATCGGCACCGACGGCCAGATCTCCAGCGGTCCGAACAACACCGGCCGGGCACCGCAGGACACCTGATCGACCGGCATCGCCTCCGACCCGCGCCGGGCGCCAAGCTCCACCTCAGCGGGGATGCGGACCGGTAGATTTGCCTGCTGTGGACCTCGACACCGTCAAGACCGTGGCGATGTGGGCGCTCATTGCCTTCGCCGTGATCGGAATCCTGCTCGCCATCATCATCAAGAAGATCGTCGGCAAGATCATCAGCCTGGTGCTGGCGGCGGTCCTGGTCTTCTTCTGCTGGCAGCAGCGGGACAAGGTGACCAGCGCCGCGACCGATCTCAAGGGCAAGGCGTGCGGCACGGTCAACGACAAGATGCCCTCGTTCTTCGGCATCACCGTGTCGCTGCCCAGCGATTGGTGCGACACGAAGTGACCCCGTCGCCGTCCGCCGCGCGCTGAGATCCGCGCTGGCATGTCGGCCAACGGGCTCGCCACCGGCCTGCTGTGGGGCATCGCCGGAGTGGTGGTGCTGGCCGCCGTCGGCTGCGCGGTCGTGCACCGGCTCGCCGCGCGAATCCTGATCGTGGCGGTGGCGGTGCTGCTGGCGCTGGGCGTATGGGCGGCGCACAGTCAGATCAGCGCGCTGCCGGACGAGCACCTGGCTGAGCTGTGCACCGGAGGGGTGAACTGGTTCGGCCTGGAATTGACCGGGTCGGACGAGCAATGCGCCGGATGGCGGTGACGGAGCCCTAGTCGGCGACGGACGCCCCGGTGGCCTCGGCGCCGGCCGAGGACGCTGCGACGCCTGCCTTGCGGGCGGAGCGGCGTTGGTGCCAGTGCCACAGCGCCGGCACCGCGGACGCACACACCACCGCGATCGCCGCGAGGATGAAGATCAGATCCACGTTCTGCCGGATGAAGTCGATCTGACCCAGGTAGTAGCCCGCCA
>JBIQML010000493.1:0-4159 GCA_044463405.1 Nakamurella lactea
AACTCGTCGGGGGCCAGCACCGAGCGCTTGACGCCGGTGTAGAACTCCGTCACCGGCACCGTACGGGTGCCCCGGACCGAGGCGATCTCCACCAGTGCGCGGGAGGCGAGCAGCGGGGGATGGGCGTCGCCCGCCGGTGACGCGGTCCCCAGGTTGCCGCCCACCGTGCCGGCGTTGCGGATCTGCGGGGAGCCCACGGTGCGGGAGGCCATGGCCAGACCGGGCAGCAACTCACCCAGCTCGTCGATGATCCGGGTGTAGGGCACCCCGGCGCCGAGCCGGATGGTCCGTCCGGCCCCGTCGGGTTGGATCGTCCAGTCGGTCAGGCCGGGCAGCAGGCGCAGGTCCAGCAGGCCGGGCGGGCGGAGCTTGTCGAAGTTGATGCCGACCATCACGTCGGTGCCGCCGGCGACGGGTAGCAGCTCCGGCCGGTCCGCTTTGGCGGTCAGCGCCTCGGCGAGCGTCGCCGGTCGCACCATGTCCACTGTTCGAGGTACCTCCACGCGGGAATCGCCGCCCGGTACGGGCGGGGTGGATGCACTATCGCACAGCGGCCCGGGCGGAGCCGGTCCTTGGGTGGGTTCGACCCTGATTTCCTGCCGCTAGATGCCCCTAGATGGCGGGTCGAATGTCGTTTCCGCAGGTCAGCGTGGTGCGCGATGGTTCGGATGCCAATCTCGGGGCAGGTTTTCAGGGGGAAGGGCCCGCCCGCTCTCGCCCCGCCGTCGCCTCAGCGCTGGTCGATCGGCACGTAGTCGCGGGCGCCCTCGCCGGTGTACACCTGCCGCGGCCGGCAGATCTTCTTCGCCGGGTCGGTGATCATCTCCCGCCACTGGGCGATCCAGCCCGGCAGCCGGCCGACGGTGAACAGCACCGTGAACATCGAGGTCGGGAATCCCATCGCCTGGTAGATCAGCCCGGTATAGAAATCCACATTCGGATAGAGCTTGCGATCGATGAAGTAGTCGTCGGACAGCGCCACCGACTCCAGCTGCTTGGCCAGATCCAGCAACTCGTCCTCGGCGCCGAGCTTGGCCAGGATCTCGTCCGCGGTCTTCTTGACGATCTTGGCCCGCGGGTCGTAGTTCTTGTACACCCGGTGCCCGAAGCCCATCAGCTTGACGCCCGGCTCCTTGTTCTTCACCCGGGTGACGAACTTCTCGATGTCGCCCCCGTCGTCCCGGATCGCGGCCAGCATCTCCAGTACCGCCTGGTTGGCGCCACCGTGCAGCGGGCCGAACAGCGCGTGGATGCCGGCCGAGATCGACACGAACAGGTTCGAGTCGGCCGAGCCGACCATGCGCACCGTGGAGGCCGAGCAGTTCTGCTCGTGATCGGCGTGCAGCAGCAGCAGGGTGTCCAGCGCGGTGGTCAGCATCGAGTC
The DNA here is from genome assembly GCA_044463405.1 of Nakamurella lactea. GTDB lineage: Bacteria > Actinomycetota > Actinomycetes > Mycobacteriales > Nakamurellaceae > Nakamurella > Nakamurella lactea_B. The sequence goes on from JBIQML010000493.1 coordinate 1,385, forward strand.
CGCTCCGGCCTTGTCGCCGAACGACATGGCCAGGAAGTTCTGCACCAGGCCCTTGCCGGGATCCGGTGCCACCCGGGGCTCCCCGACGGTCGCCTTGTAGGCGTGCGCGGCCAGCGTCGGCATGGCGCCGAGCAGCCGGATGGTCGCCCGCTCCACCTGGTCGGGGTCGTACGGATCCAGGATGTCCTGGTGGTAGGTGGACAGCGCCGATACGGCGGCCGAGAGCACCGGCATGGGATGCGCGCCCGGCTGCACCGCGTCGAACAGCCGCTCCAGCTGCTGGGGGATCTCGGTCTGGGCGTTGATCTTGGCGGTGAACTCGTCCAACTGCGCCTGGGTCGGTAACGCACCGTAGATCAGCAGGTAGCTGGCCTCCAGGTAGCTGGAGCCGTCGGCGAGCTGCTCGATCGGGTAGCCGCGGTAGCGCAGCACGCCGTTGGCGCCGTCGATGTAGGTGATCTCCGAGGTGGTGGACCCGGTGTTGGTGTAGCCGGGGTCCAGCGTGACCAGGCCGGTGGTGGACAGCAGCTTGGAGATGTCGAACCCGGATGCCCCGTCGCTGGCCTGGGTGATCGCCATGTCCAGCGTGTTGCCGTCGTGGGTGAGGGTCGCGTGGTTGGTGGGGCTGTTCGCGTCTGTCATCGTCCGTCTCGCCTTCCTGTCCCGTCGGAGGCGCCCGAGCAGCCTCACCGCAAGGTTAGTGGCAGTTCGCATGGCCTGTCGCCCGGGTCCCGTGCCCTTCGGCACGGGGTGGCCTGCGCCACAGGCGGCGCCGGACGCCTCGTGATCCCCGCCACAGCAAGCGCCCGACCCACCCCGGCCGGCCCCCGCTCGTCCCCGGCGCCGGGCACGGCGTGGCATCGCTCGCCGACCGGCATTTCGGACACTAGGGTGCTCGCAAGGGGGCGCGACGGCGCGCCCTCCGGCACCGCGAGAGGGGCCCGAGCAATGAGCATGACGCTGGCGTCGATCCTGGCCGAGTCCGCATCCCGCTACCCGGATCGGGAGGCCGTGGTGCTGGGCTCGCAACGGATCGGCTACGCCGACCTGTGGGAGCAGACCCGCCGCTATGCGGCCGTGCTGGCCGAGCGCGGGGTGGGTCCGGGCGACATGGTCGCGCTGCTGATGCCCAACGTGCCGGACTTCCCGCGGGTCTACTACGCGGCGCTGTCCCTGGGCGCCGTGGTGGTGCCGGTGCATGCCCTGCTCGTGGGACGCGAGATCGCCTACGTGCTACGGGATTCCGGCGCCAAGGTGCTGGTGGCCGCCGCGCCGTTGCTGGAGCAGGGCGCCGCCGGTGCCGCGGAGGCCGGCGTGCCGGTGCTGGCCGTGATGGGCGCCGATGCCGAGGGCAGCGTCGAGCGGCTGGACGTGCTCGCCGAGCAGGCGACCCCCATCGAGTCCTACGTGCAGCGCGACCCCGAGGACCCGGCCGTCATCCTGTACACCTCGGGCACCACCGGAACCCCCAAGGGCGCGATCCTGACCCATCTGAACATGACGATGAACGCCATCGTCACCGCCACCTCGGTGGTGCCGATGACCGCGGGCGATGTTCTGCTCGGCGCGCTGCCGCTGTTCCACTCGTTCGGCCAGACGGTGGTAATGAACGCCGGGTTCTTCGTGGGCGCCACCATGGTGCTGCTGCCCCGGTTCGACCCGGCCGGCGCGCTGAACCTGCTGGTGGAGGAGAAGGTGACGGTGTTCTCCGGGGTGCCCACGATGTACATCGCGCTGCTGGCCGCGGCACGGGCTGACGAGCGCCGGCCGAACCTGCGCATCTGCGCCTCCGGCGGCTCCAGCATCCCGGTGGCGGTGATCGACAAGTTCCAGGAGGTCTTCGGGACGGCGATCTACGAGGGTTATGGGCTGTCGGAGACCTCCCCGGTGGCGACGTTCAACCAGGAGGCGTTCGGCCGGAAGCCCGGGACGGTGGGGCGCGGGATCTGGGGCTGCGACGCGGCGATCGCCGCCGCCGACGTGGAGGGCCGCATCGACCTGCTGGGTGTCGGCGAGATCGGCGAGGTGGTGCTGCGCGGGCACAACATCTTCGCCGGTTACCTGAACAATCCGGAGGCCACCGCCGCGGTGCTGGTGGACGGCTGGTTCCGCACCGGCGACCTGGGCACCGTCGACGAAGACGGCTTCATCGCGATCGTGGACCGGAAGAAGGACCTCATCCTGCGCGGCGGGTTCAACGTCTACCCCCGCGAGGTCGAGGAGGTGCTGGCCGGGCATCCGGGCGTGGCACAGGTCGCCGTGGTGGGTTTCCCGGACGACGTGCACGGCGAGGAGATCTGCGCCGTGGTGGTGCGCTCCCCGGAAGGCACCGACCTGGACGGGTCGACCCTGATCGAATGGTCCAAGGAGCGGCTCGGCCGGCACAAGTACCCCCGCCGGGTGGAGTTCGCCGAAACGTTGCCGCTGGGCCCGTCCGGCAAGGTGCTCAAGCGGGAGATCGTCAAGACCCTGTAGCGCGGCGCCACCCTGTGGCGCCCCGCGCCTGCGGGCACCCGCCCGGCCTTCCGGAGCCGGCGCAAGGCGGACGACGCCCACCCAACTCGTGATCATCCGGCGTGGGGGCAACCCCGCGCCGGTCCGGCACGTCACAATGGGGACTGCCGCGGTGGCCGTGAGCGAAGCCGAAGCGACGCCGGCATGCGACGAAGTCGCGGGGTCGGTGAGCGGAGTGCCGAGCGAACAATCAAGCGCAGACCTGCCAGACAAACGAGGAGTCCGATGCAGGCCAGATACCTGATCGCCGGCGTGGTGATC
>JBIQML010000494.1:0-4151 GCA_044463405.1 Nakamurella lactea
CTCCAATGCTGGACGATCTCCGTGACGTGCTCGGCCGCCGCGACGATATCGGGGCAGCGCACCGTCACCAGCGTTCGCTGCAGCATGGCGGGCGTCAGTTTGAGGACCACCTGCAGGGCGGTGGCGCAGGTGCTCTCCGTTCCGACCAGGGCGCGGGCGACATTGAAGCCCCTCTCCGGCAGCAGCTCGTCGAGGTTGTACCCGGACACTCGCCGGGGAAGCTGGTCCACCGGCGGGTAGCCGGCGCGGATCTGGTCGGCGTAGCGGTCCCGCAGATCGCGTAGGGCGGCGTAGATCTCACCTTTGCGCCCGCCTGCGGCGACGATGTCATCCAGATTGCTCTCCTCGTCGACACCACCCAGAACCGCGATCCGTCGTAGGTGACGATCTCCATCGCCTCGACATTATCCGATGTCCGGGGCCCCGGCCCGTACAGCTGGGACTGCACCGAGTGCACGCCGCAGGAGTTGTTGCCGATGTTGCCGCCGATCACGCAGCGGGAATGCGTGGAGGGGTCGGGTCCGAAGATCAGGTTGTAGGCACCGGTGCGCCCGTTGAGCTCCTCGTTGATCACACCGTGCTCGCAACGAACCAGGCGGCCCGCCGGGTCAATGTTGCCGATATGTGTCAGGTACTTCGAATGATCGATCACCACCGCTCGATTGACCGTCTCTCCGGACAGGCTGGTTCCACCACCTCGGGAGAGCAGCGGCGCCGAGAACCGGTGACAGATCCGGTGGGTGGCGACCACGTCCTCCAGGGTGCGTGGCACCACGACGCCGATCGGCACCTGCCGGAAGTTCGACGAGTCGTTCGCGTACATCGCCAGGGTCCCGGGGTCGAAGCGAACCTCACCGGTGACGGCACCGGACAGCTCCTTCCACAACCGGCCGGCGTCGATCACGGTGCGCCCGCGGGGCGCCCCGCCGACCGACGGGACCGTCTTGGACGGGACCTCGATGGTGGATAGCTGAGGTGCTGACATGCGAGTCGGTCTCCCTTCGACCGGTCGTGACTTGTCCCGCAGCGGTGCGCTCGCGCATCGCCGATCGGTCAGTCTTGCGGTGGGGTGCCGTACACCCGGTACTGCTCCAGGTCGGTCCAGCGAACCTGGAGACCGAGTCCCGGCCGGCCGGCGTCCGGTCGCAGCGCGCCGTCCACGGGGCTCAGCGTTCCGTCGAAGGCCATCGATTCGATGCGGACATGATCGTGGAAGTACTCCAGGTGACGCAGCCGCGGCACGGCACAGAACGCGTGCGCCGACACCGCTGGTGCGCAGTGCGCCGACAGGTCGACGTGCCGCGTCGCCGCGAGTCCTGCCACCTGCAGAAGACCGGTGATGCCCCCGCATCGCGTGACATCGGCCTGCAGGCAGTCCACCGCGCCGGCGTCCAGCAGGGCGGCGAAATCACCGAGCACGTAGCCGTACTCGCCAGCGGCGACCTCGAGTCCCGCGGGGCCTCGGTCACGCAGCAGGCGTAGGCCGGCACGGTCATCGGAGCTGACCGGTTCCTCGAACCAGCGGACGTCCCATTCGGCGGCGAACCGCTCCGCCCAGTACAGGGCCTGCTTGCGACCGAGCGCGCCGTTGGCGTCGACGAACAGTTCGGTGTCCTCTCCGATGGCCGCACGGGCCGCGGTCAGCCGGGAGGGGTCGCGCTGCGGGTCTCGCGACGTCTTGATCTTCACCCGGTTGATGCCCTGACCGACCCACCCGGCCAGCTGGTCGCTCAGCCGGTCGGCGGAGTAGTTGGTGAAACCTCCGCTGCCGTAGACCGGGACGTTGTCGTGGAAGCACGGTAGCGCCTGGAACAACGGGAGATCGCGCAGTCGCGCCGCCAGATCCCACAGCGCGACGTCGACGGCGGCGACGGCCATGGCGCCGACCCCGGGCCGTCCCGCGTTGCGAATGCTGTCGAACATGCTGGCCCAGCATCGTGGCGGCGCGACTGCGTCCATGCCGGTCACCACGTCGGCCAGCTTGCCCGAGATCAGCGATGCGGTCGCCACGCTGCCGTACGTGTACCCGATCCCGGTGCGGCCGCCACCGTGCGCGATCACCAGCACCAATGTCGTGGACTGCCAGGTCATGGTGCCGTCCTGCTCGGTGCCGTCCGGGCCGTCGGTGGGAACGGAAAACGCATGGACGTCCAGCCGATCGACCGGGATCATCGTCGCCCCGACCTCCTCGTTCCGCACGGCACCCGTCACCTTCGAGCCTGAACTTCCCATCCCGGCCGCGTTCCCAAACGCAGGCCCGCCGGGACCAGCCGGCCGGATCGCGTGCTGCTTTTGTCGGCGTGCCAGCCGGGTAGGGATGCGGCGACGGGATAAGGCGATATCGGCAAATGCGGGGACAGGGGTATGCCACAGACATCTGATTTCATCTTGCAGCGACTGACGCAGTGGGGGATCCATCGCGTCTTCGGTTACCCGGGCGATGGCATCAACGCGATGCTTGGCGCCTTCGACCGTGCGGGCGGCGATCCGGAGTTCATCCAGGCCAGGCACGAGGAGATGGGCGCCTTCATGGCGACTGCACACGCCAAGTTCACCGGGGAGATCGGATGCTGCATCGCCACATCCGGTGGCGGCACCATCCACCTGCTGAACGGCCTGTACGACGCGAAACTGGACCACCAGCCGGTGGTGGCGATCGTCGGCCAGCAGAAGCGGATCAGCCTGGGCGCCGCCTACCAGCAGGAGATCGATCCGATCAGCCTGTACAAGGACGTGTCGGAGTTCGTCCAGGTCTGCATGGTGCCGGCGCAGGCGCGGCAACTGGTGGACAGGGCCTGCAAGGTGGCGTTGTCGAACCGGACGGTGGCGACGATGATCCTTCCGGACGATGTGGGGGAGGCGCAGGCCGAGCCGTCGCCGCCACGAATGCACGGAGCGGTCTACACCAGCGTCGGGTGGTCGCGGCCGCGGGTGGTGCCGTTCCCCGAGGACCTGCGCAGCGCCGCGGACGTGCTCAACAGCGGCGAGAAGGTCGCGATGCTGATCGGGCAGGGCGCCGCCGGGGCGTCCGATCAGGTCCTCGAGGTCGCCGAACTGCTCGGTGCGGGGGTGGCGAAGACATCCCTCGGTCGCGCGGTGCTGCCCGACGACGTGCCCTTCGCCACCGGGCCCATCGGGCTGCTGGGTCCGACCGCGAGCCAGCACATGATGATGAACGCCGACACCCTCTTCATGGTCGGCACCAACTTCCCGTACACGGAGTGGCTCCCCGAGGAGGGGCAGTGCCGCGGCGTCGAGATAGACATCGACGGCCGGATGATCGGGGTGCGTTATCCGATGGACGTGCACCGGCGTTGAGGTCACCGCGTACATCCCCGGCGAGGGTCACAACCTGCAGGAGCACTCGATGGTGCTGGTGCGTGGCGGTCGTGTGAAGGACCTCCCCGGTGTCCGTTACAAGATCATCCGCGGGTCGCTCGACACCCAGGGTGTCAAGAACCGCAAGCAGGCCCGTAGCCGCTACGGCGCCAAGAAGGAGAAGAGCTGATGCCGCGCAAGGGTCCCGCGCCGAAGCGTCCGTTGGTCAACGATCCGGTCTACGGGTCGCAGCTGGTCACCCAGCTGGTCAACAAGGTTCTGCTGGACGGCAAGAAGTCACTGGCCGAGCGCATTGTCTACGGTGCGCTGGAGCAGGCTCGCGACAAGACCGGCACCGACCCGGTCGTCACCCTCAAGCGCGCGCTCGACAACGTCAAGCCCGCCCTCGAGGTGCGCAGCCGCCGCGTCGGTGGTGCCACCTACCAGGTTCCGGTCGAGGTTCGTCCCGATCGTTCGACCACCCTCGCCCTGCGCTGGCTGGTCAGCTTCTCCAAGGCCCGTCGTGAGAAGACCATGATCGAGCGCCTCGCCAACGAGATCCTCGATGCGAGCAACGGCCTCGGTGCCGCCGTGAAGCGTCGTGAGGACACTCACAAGATGGCCGAAGCGAACCGGGCTTTCGCGCACTACCGCTGGTGACACCCGCGCCCGGCATCCAGCGTCGGGTGCCGGTAAGCGCGCAATCGAACACCTAATCAAGCAAGCGAAAGAGTTGGGAAGACTTCCGTGGCACAGGACGTGCTGACTGACCTGAACAAGGTCCGCAACATCGGCATCATGGCGCACATCGACGCCGGCAAGACGACGACGAC
>JBIQML010000495.1:0-4128 GCA_044463405.1 Nakamurella lactea
CGTTGCCGGGCCGTCTGCTCCATGCTCTCGACCAGGGGACGCGCCTCCTCGGTGCGGCCGTGGTGGACCAGCCAGCGAGGCGACTCGGGAAGCGCGAACCGGGCCAGGAAGCCGATGGCGGCGATCACGCCGCCGATGATGAACAGCCATCGCCATCCCGAGTCGAAGTTCGGCACCAGCGCGAGGGCGACGAAGGGGGTGACGGATTGCCCGAGGATGCCGATCAGGAACGTCATCACCGAGATCCGGCCGCGCATCCGGGCGGGGCTGAGCTCGCCGATGTAGGTCGACACCAGGTTCAGGTCGGCGCCCACGCCCATCCCGGTGATGAACCGGAAGATCGTCAGGACCAGCAGGCCGTTGGCGGCCGCGTCACCGAAGGAGCCGATCGCCGTCAACGCGATCGTCAGCAGGAAGATGCGGTACCGGCCGAAGTGGTCCGCCAGCGTCCCGATGATCAGTGAGCCGACGATGTAGCCGATCAGGCCGATGGACAGGGCCACGAACAGCGATTCCGAGCCCGATAGGCCGAACTGCTTGTCGATGGCGGGCATCGCGAACCCGATGTCGGTGATGTCGTAGAAGGTGAAGAAGTAGCCGATCCCGATGATGATCAGGTAGCTCCACGGCAGCGACCATACGGGTATCCGATCGAGGCGCCCGAGCAATTGCGGGCCATCGACCGGAGCAGGCGCTTGCGCAGCCGTCACAACCCCACGGTAGGACGATGCCGAGCGAATTGCAGGTGGCAGAAGAGTGGCATCGTTTCTGGTACCGCTACAAGCGCTAGGTTCGGCGTCCGCGGGCGGTGACGACGATAGCGGCGATCGCCACACCTACGGCGAGAAGCCCGCCGGCCAGTGTCAGCCAGAGTCCGCCGCCGATGAAGGCCATTCCGACGCGAGTGTCGAAGATCTCCAGTGACGAGATATTGATCATGTCGACGATCGCCGTCACTGCGACGGCAGCGCCGAGCACCAGCGCGACGATGGCGGCCCATCGCGCTCGGGCGAGCAGCACCAGGACAGCGCAGACGGCAATCCCGATGCCGATCACCAGCGTGATGATCCCGTCTCCGATCGTGCCGCTCGCTGTCAGCGGTCCCAGGCTGACCCATGGCATCACCGAACCGATGACCACCATGAGCCCGGTGACGGCCAGCAGCGATCCCGTGACGAGAACCGTGTCGGCCGACCCGCGGGGTATTGGAGCCATCGCCTGCGGAGACACGGCATGGCGGCCCTGCTGCGGGCCGCCGGGCAGGTCGGGGAGCCACCACTGCCAGCCGTCCGGCGGCCTTGGCCAGCCGGGGTCGGGCTGCCATCCCGCCGGGGGACGCCAGCCGTCGGGAGGCACGGGCCAGCCCGGTGGGGGATTGAAGCGCGCCATGATGCGGCCTCCGCGTGTACCGCCCGACTCGTCACAGATCGTAGGCGCCGACTGTGCCGCCGCGCAGATCGGGAAAGGGGGCCCACAAGGCCTTCGAACCGGACGAACAAGATAGACGAACCGACCGGCTCGCGTTGGCACGGGTGTATGTCCGTTATGCCGGAGCACGTGCTGCGACATAACGGACATTGATCCGGCCCTGGTCGGTCCTAGCGGGTACGGCATCTGACCGAGGAGAGTGCGCCGGCCGCCTGCCGAAGGCACACGTACTCCAGGCGGGCACCATGATTGCACGTTTGCCCGAAAGCACGTTCCCGCGGGAGCGCTCGAATATCGACCCTTAGATGAGGGCTATCCATTGACCCGATCTTGTCTGGTCAGGCGGCCGTCGTCGCCGGAGGATGCGTCGAGCCGCTGAAAGTTTGCCGCCAGATTCGTTGTCGCGCGGCGTTTGCCCAGGTCGCGGTGATCTTGGAGCCATCTGGCGGCAGATATTCAGGATCTGCGGATCTCAGGTCGGCTCGCATGGAGAGCCCCGTCGACCCTTTCGAGACGGCGTGGTCCACCTCCTTGCGGGCCCACGGCTTCGACCCGCAGCCGCCGACGAGGGCCGTCGCCGGGGGGGCCCGGGTCGCCCCGGCTGTGAACACGGCGCCCGTCGCGCGGGTGGCCAGGCCCGCCGTCCGACCGGACGACTTGCCGCTTCTGGACAGCATCCGCGGGCACGGCAACCAGACGGTGTTGGCCCGCGCGGCGGCCGATCCCGATGGCTTCCCTGGCTGGATGATGATTCCAGCGATCGACGCCGTGACCTCGGGCTGGTGAGCGGTCGGTTTCGGAGCGCCGTGCCGGTGGGCTCCGGAGCGTGCGGAGCGCGCCTGCGCGCCACCCGGTACGGGCCGACAATGAGCCGGTGACGAGATCAACGAGGAACACTCCCGGCACGGCGGCGCCGGATGCCGAGCGCGCCCGGCTGGCCGAGGCCGACGCCGGGACCGCCGAGTGGCGCGAGTGGGGTCCTTACGTCGCCGAGCGGGCGTGGGGTGGTGTCCGGGAGGACTACTCGGCCGGCGGTGACGCCTGGGAGTCGTTCCCGTTCGAGCACGCCGGGTCCCGGACCTATCGCTGGAACGAGGACGGTCTGTCGGCCTGGTCCGACGAGCACCAGCACGTGTGCGTGGGTATCGCGCTGTGGAACGGCGCCGACCCGATCCTCAAGGAGCGCTACTTCGGCCTGTCCGGGCCGCAGGGAAACCACGGCGAGGATGCCAAGGACTACTGGTGGTACGTCGACGCCACGCCCACGCACTCGTTCCACCGAACCCGGTACGCCTACCCGCTGCGTGCATTCCCGTACGACGACCTGGTGCGCACCAACGGATCCCGGGACCGCAGCGTGGGGGAGTACGAGCTGATCGACACCGGCGTCTTCGACGGTGACGAGTACTTGATGGTGACGAGCGACTGGGCCAAGGCCGGGCCCCAGGACATCTGCCTGTCGGTCGACGTGCACAACCGGTCCGACCATGTGGCGACCGTCCAGGTGCTGCCCACGGTGTGGTTCCGCAACACCTGGTCCTGGGACGACCCGCCGCCTCCGCGTCCCCGGCTGTGGGACGAGGGCGGCGTCCTGCGCGGGCACCACGAGAAGGTAGGCGACATCACCGTTGTCAGCGTGTCCGATCCGATCGGCCCAGGCGGTGAGGCTGCCGCCGGGACCGCCACCGGTGGCTCCGGCCAGTCCTTTGGCGCCACGAAGGACTCCGTCACCGCCACGAAGGACTCCGTCACCGCCACGAAGGACTCCGTCACGAAGGACTCCGTCACCGCCACGAAGGACTCCGTCACCGTCACGAAGGACTCCGTCACCGGTGACTCCGTCACCGCCGACGCACCTCGACTGCTGTTCTGCGAGAACGAGACCAACGTCGCCAAGCTGTACGGCAGCACCACCTGGGCCGGGCGCGCCGCCACCCGCTACCCCAAGGACGGCATCAACGACCACGTCGTCCGCGGCGCCGATACCGTCAACCCCGCCGGGACCGGCACCAAGGCGGCCTTCCAGCACGTGCTGACGATCCCCGCTGGGCAGCACGCCAGGGTTCGCCTGCGCCTGACCTGCGACCGCACCGCCGGCGACCTCGCCGACGAGTTCGACGCCGTCCTGGCCCAGCGTCGGCAGGAGGCCGACCAGTTCTGGGACGGCGTTCTCGGCCAACTGCCGGCCGACCGGGCGCACGTCGTTCGGCAGGCCATGGCCGGCCTGCTGTCCAGCAAGCAGTACTACCCCTACGACGTCCGCCGCTGGCTGTCCGGGGATCCGACGCAGCCGCCTCCGGTCCCCGGGCACTCCAGCGTTCGCAACGCCGCCTGGTGGCACATGACCGCCCAGGACCTGATCCTGATGCCAGACCCCTGGGAGTATCCCTGGTTCGCCGCCTGGGACCTGGCCTTCCACTGCGTGGCGCTGGCGCTGGTCGACCCCGCGCTGGCCAAGGACCAACTGCTGCTCCTGCTGCACGAGTGGTACATGCACCCCTCGGGCGACATCCCCGCCTACGAATGGAACTTCGACGACGCGAACCCACCCGTGCAGGCGTGGGCGGCGCGGCAGATCTTCGACATCACCGGCGGCACCGACACGGTGTTCCTGGAACGCGTGATGCACAAGCTGCTGCTGAACTTCACCTGGTGGGTCAACCGCAAGGACGCCGAGGGCAACAACCTGTTCGAGGGCGG
>JBIQML010000496.1:0-4104 GCA_044463405.1 Nakamurella lactea
CGCGCTGGACGCCTACGTGCGCTCCTGCCTGGTGCGCGCCACGGTCGACGAGTCCCGCCGGCCGTGGCGTCGGGAACGGGCCGTCGACGCGGTGCCGGACAACCCTGCCCCGTCCGACATCGCGTCGGCGGTCGCCGACCGGGAACTGGTGCGGGCGGCGCTGGCGAAGGTTCCGTCGGGGCAGCGGGCGGTGCTGGTGCTGCGCTACTTCGAGGGGCTGGACGTGGCCGGGACGGCGGCCGCGTTGCGGTGCTCGGAGGGCAACGTGAAGTCGCAGACGGCGCGCGGGCTGGCCGCCCTGCGCACCGCGCTGGCGGAGTTGGGAGAGGAGGTGACGAACGGTGACGGATGACGAGTTCCCGGGCGGTGACGCGCATTCCGGGGACGGGCTCGACGGGGACGAATCCGGCGGTGACGTGATTCCCGGCGGAGACGACCGCCGGGAGGGCGACGCCGGGCACAACGACGCCGACCCGGTGCGGGCCGAACTGGAGTCGCTGTTCGCCGCCGCCCTCGCCGACGAACCGACCAGCAGGGTGACCCCGCTCTCGGTGCTCCGGCGGGCCCGCCTCGAGGAGGCGGACCGCCGCCGGACCCGAGCGACGCTGATCCGTCGCTGGGGTGGCGCGGCGGTGGCGGCCGCCGCGATCGTGGTGGTCGTGGCCGTGCTCGGCCCGATACTGTCCCGCACGGGCGTCGGCGTCACCGACAGCGCGGGCGGCTCGGCGAGCTCCGGCAGCTTTGCCAGCGGCGCCAGCGCTGCCGGCGCTTCCGGCTCCGCATCCGGGTCGGCATCAGGGTCCTCCGGTTCTGCGGCGTCCGGTTCTGCCTCGGCCGGATCTGCCTCGGCCGGATCTGCGGGCGGCGCCGGATCGGCCGGCGGGGGCTCGGCTCCGCCCGCATCCGCTAGCGGCGGCGCCGCCACGGGCGCGGAGTCGTGCGCCAGCTGCGCCTCCGGCGGGAGCGCCGCCAGTGCCGCAGGCTCCGCGGCCTCCGCCAGCGCCGCATCGGGATCGGCAGGGTCCGCCGCGCCACCCGCCGCCCCCGGGACCAGCGTCACCGGAACCGACGGCGCCGCCGTCCCCTCCGATACCGGCACCGGCACCGCCGCCGGTGGCGCCGAAGGTTCGAAGGCGTGCCCGCTGACGCCGCTGCCGCCGGCCGAGCGCGCGGCGGCCATCGACGCGTTGCCCGAGGGATCCGTCACCGGTGTTGCCCCGGTGCCGTGTCCCGCCGACGCGGGCCGGCGCACCGGGCAGGGCACGCAGCTTCGCATCGACTGGCCGTCCGCCACCGTGACCGTCCTGGTGACCAGGAGCGCCTCCATCGACTACGCGACACCGACGGCGCTGTCCGTGATCAGGTCGGCGGATGGCACGGTGACCGCCACCTCCGGCCGGGACGGCGTCACCGTCACCGTCACCGCCAACCCGCCGGCCGCCGCGCACCTGACCGAGGCGCGGCTGAAGTCCCTCGCCGCCGCCGTGCTGGACGCCACCCGCTGATGCCATCCCATCCCGCCGGCTGGGAGACTGGCGGGGTGAGCGACACACAGCCGCCTGCCCCGACCCGGTCCGCGGTGCCGACCGTGCCCGGTAGACCCGCGGTGCCGGACGTGCTGGCGCACCGGTACGCCAGCGCCGAGATGGTTCGGATCTTCTCCCCGAAGGGCAAGATCATCGCCGAGCGCCGGCTGTGGCTGGCCGTGCTGCGCGCCCAGGCCCGGCACGGCCTGCCGGTCGAGGACGGTGTGATCGCCGACTACCAGCGCGTGATCGAGCACATCGACCTGGAGTCGATCGCGTCCCGGGAACGCGTCACCCGGCACGATGTGAAGGCCCGCATCGAGGAGTTCAACGCGCTGGCCGGGCATCAGCGCATCCACCAGGGCATGACCAGCCGGGACCTGACCGAGAACGTCGAGCAGGCGCAGGTCGTCGCCGGCCTCACGCTGGTCCGGGACCGTACCGTCGCCGTGCTGGCGGCGCTCGGCCGCCGCGCCGCGCAGCACTCCGACCTGGTGATGGCCGGCCGGTCGCACAACGTCCCGGCGCAGGCCACCACCCTGGGCAAGCGGTTCGCCAGCGCCGCCGACGAGCTGCTGGTCGCCTACCAGCGGGTCCAGGACCTGCTCGACCGATACCCGTTGCGTGGCATCAAGGGCCCGGTCGGCACTGCCGCCGACATGCTGGACCTGCTCGGCTCCGCGGACGCGGTGGCGGATCTGGAGTCCGCGGTGGTGCGCGAGGTGTCGGGCAGGGATGCGGTGTTCGCCTCCGTCGGTCAGGTCTACCCGCGCTCGCTGGACTACGACGCGCTGTCCGCGCTGGTGCAGCTCGCGGCCGGACCGGCGTCGCTGGCCACCACCATCCGGCTGATGGCCGGCGCCGAGCTGGCCACCGAGGGCTTCGCCGCCGGCCAGGTCGGGTCCTCGGCCATGCCGCACAAGATGAACACCCGCTCCTGCGAGCGGATCTGCGGGCTGGCGGTGGTGCTGCGTGGCTACGCCGCGATGGCGGCGGAACTGGCCGGGGCGCAATGGAACGAGGGTGACGTGTCCTGCTCGGTGGTGCGCAGGGTCGCGCTGCCGGACGCCTTCTTCGCCCTGGACGGGCTGTACGAGACGTTCCTGACCGTGCTCGCCGACTTCGGCGCCTACCCGGCGGTGATCGACGCGGAACTGCAGCGCTACCTGCCGTTCCTGGCCACCACCAAGATCCTGATCGCGGCGATCCGGGCCGGGGTCGGGCGGGAGAGCGCGCACGAGGTGATCCGCGAGCACGCGGTGGCGGTCGCGTTGGCGATGCGCGAGACCGCCGCGCAGACCAACGACCTGCTGGACAGGCTGGCCGCCGACCCCCGGCTGCCGCTGGACCGGGCCCAGTTGCAGGCGCTGATCGACGACCGCGCCTCCTTCACCGGGCTGGCCGGCGCCCAGGTCGAGACGGTGCTGGACCGGATCGCCGCGATCGTCGCCGAGCACCCGCAGGCGGCCGAGTACGCGCCCGGCGCGATCCTGTAACTGAGCCATGCATCCAACGCAAGATTTTGGTTTACCTGGTACCCATGTCGTTCATGATCCGGCGTGACGTCGGCGCCGCCCGGTTGGGCCACGCGCTGCGGCGGGCTCCCGTCGTGCTGCCTGCCCGGTTTCTCATTCCGGGGAGTGCCTCGGCTGCCGACCTGTTGGCCGCTCAGGGCCCGGACGAATCCGTCGCGCCGGCGCCCGGCGCCGGCGAGTAGCCTCAAGTGCCGTGACGAGTGCGCCGCGGATCCGGGACGCCACCGACGCCGACTGGCCCGCGATCTGGCCGTTCTTCCGCCGGATCATCGCCGCGGGCGAGACTTATTGCTGGCCGGTCGATCTGCCCGAGAACCGGGCTCGCAAGGAGTGGATGGGCAAGGAGCGCACCACCGTCCTGGTGGCCGTTGACGACGGCGTGCGCCGCGAAGGGATCCTGGGCACCGCATCGATCCACCCGAACCGGGAGGGCAACGGCGCACACGTGGCCAACGGCAGCTTCATGGTGGACCCCGTCGCCTCCGGGCGCGGTGTCGGCCGGGCGCTGGGCGAGGCGGCCCTGGCCCGGGCCCGCGTGGAGGGCTATCGGGCCATGCAGTTCAACGCCGTCGTCGAGTCCAACACCGGGGCGATCGCGCTGTGGCGCTCTCTCGGGTTCGAGATCATCGGGACCGTGCCCGACGCCTTCCACCACCCGCGCGACGGCTACGTCGGCTTGCACATCATGTACCGGAAGCTCTGACATCGGCGCCGGGACACCGCGGTAGTGTCGGCGGTCGTGAATCCTCTGCTGACCCCGTCACCGTTGCCCTACCAGCTTCCCCCGTTCTCCGACATCACCGTGCACCACTACCGGGAGGCGCTGGACGCCGGCATGGCCGAGCAACGCGCCGAGATCGCCGACATCACCGGCAATCCGGACGCTCCGGATTTCGTCAACACGCTGGAGGCGCTGGAGCGGTCGGGCCAGACGCTGCACCGCGCGGCCATGCTGTTCCACGCCGTCGCCGGCACCTGCTCCACACCGGACATCCAGGCGATCGAGGCCGAATTCGCTCCGAAACTCGCCGCGCACGCGGACG
>JBIQML010000497.1:0-4052 GCA_044463405.1 Nakamurella lactea
CGTCACCGGTGGGCGCCCCGCCGAGCAGGTGCGGCCGGCGCTGCCTCACTCCACCGACAGGCGGGCGCGCAGTTGCCGTTTCACTCGGGCCAGCATCGCCGCCAGGCCCCTGATGCGCAGCGGGCTCACCACATCGGCCAGCGGCAGCCGCTCGGACAGGTTCGACGGCACCGCCAGCACGCTGCTGGCCGGCAGGCCGTCCAGTCCCTCGTGCAGGATGCCGGCGAAGCCACGGGTGGTGGGCGCCTCCGGCGGCGCGGAGAAGAACAGCCGCGCCAACGGTTCCGGGTCGGCGGGTTCCAGCTCGGTGATCAGGAACAGCGGAGACTGGCACTCCGGCACCGGCTCCAGCAGCTCGGGATGTTCGGCGTACCGCTCCGGCAGGTCGGGCAGGCCCTCGGAGAACTCCAGCAGCAGCTGGAGCCGGTCGGACGGTGCCAGGTCGGAGAAGTCGTCGATGATCTCCTGCAGGCCGGGCGGCATCTGCTCCGTGGGGTTGGTGTCCGGCCGCGTCATGCGCTACCCGAGGCCGCCGTCGCTCGCGTCGCGCCCGGGGCGTCGCCGGGCTCGTCACCGCGCACGATCGGAACCCGCACGGTGTTGCCCCACTCGGTCCAGGACCCGTCGTAGTTGCGCACGGTCGGGAAGCCGAGCAGGTGCGTGAGCACGAACCAGGTGTGGCTGGAGCGCTCGCCGATGCGGCAGTAGGCGACGATGTCGTCGTCGGCGGTCAGGCCGGCCTCGCCCTGGTAGATCTGCTCGAGTTCGGCGCGGCGGCGGAAGGTGCCGTCGTCGGCGGCGGCACGGCCCCATGGCACGGACACCGCGGTGGGGATGTGACCGCCGCGCAGCGTGCCCTCCTGCGGGTAGTCCGGCATGTGGGTGCGCTCGCCGGTGTACTCCGGGACCGAGCGGACGTCGATCAGCGGGCGCGTACCCAGACCGGCGAGCACGTCGGCCTGGTAGGCCCGGATCGCCTCGTCGGAGCGCTGCACGACCGGGTAGTCGGCGGGCTCCGGCTGGGGCACCTCGGTGCTGAGCTCGCGGCCCTCGGCGATCCACTTGGCGCGCCCGCCGTCCATCAGGCGGACGTCCTGGTGGCCGAACAGGGTGAACACCCACAGCGCGTAGGCGGCCCACCAGTTGCTCTTGTCGCCGTAGATCACCACGGTGGTGTCCCGGGCGATGCCCTTTCTGGACATGAGCGCGGCGAACGCCTCGCCGTCGACGTAGTCGCGGGTGACCGGGTCGTTGAGGTCGAGCACCCAGTCGATCTTCACCGCGCCGGGGATGTGCCCGGTTTCGTAGAGCAGCACGTCCTCGTCGCTCTCCACGACGACGAGGCCGGGTTCGCCGATGTGTTCGGCCACCCAGGAGGTGCTGACCAGGCGTTCTGGGTGCGCGTAGTCGGCAAAGGCGGGATCGGGATCATGGGGGACCGTCACGGGTCACCTCCGGTGTGAGATGGACATATGAGACGTGCAGCGGCCGGGTCGCCGGGCCGATCGGCCGGCAGTCCGGATCGCTGATCCCATCGTTGCACCTGGACGGATCGGCCATGCGCCGGGTGCCTGCCAGGATGCGGCGGCGGTCCGGTTGCCCTTCGGCGGTTTGCGGCCGTGCCGTGGCGGTCCGGGGCCCGGGAGCACAATGTGATCGGGACCGATGCGGCGCATGCTGCGGAACCGAAGGAGGGGTCTCCCGATGGAACGCGACAGTGAGATCGACCCGGTCGTCGATGTGACCGCGCCCGGCAGCGAGACCGACCAGGCGGACGGCTCCGCGTCCCAGTTGCCCTACGAGGATTCGCTGGAGCGGCACGTCACCGATGACGTGCTGGAGGAGGGCTACTCGCCGCCCGACTACCCGCCCTACCCGGACGTGCCGACGCCCGCGGAGGAACTCCACGGGGAGAGCCTGGATCAGAGGCTGGCCGAGGAGGAGCCGGATTCGGACGGTGACGAGGATCTCGACGAAAGCGACGATCGGGATGTTGATGCGGGCGAGGCGCGATCCGGCAGGCTGGCGGCTGCGGATGAGGGCGCCGATCCGGCGGATGACATGATCGCAGACGACGTCGGCATCGCGGGCGGAGCGGCCAGCGCGGAGGAAGCCGCCGTGCACATGATCGACGGAGAAGCCGGGAACTACTGACACGGCGGGCGGCGCGTGGGGCCGCACCGGAGCGCGACATCGCGGGCCGGATCGTTCGCGACGGTCGCCGTCGGCACCGTCGTTGGCACTGATGGAGGGTTGCATGTTCTCAGGACTGAAGCTGCACGATGTTCCCGTTCGGGCGATCGCCGGGGCGTACATCTTGCACACCGGGTTGGCCAAATGGGGCGCCTCGGAGGAGACTGCGACCGGGCTGCACTCGACGGCGTCCGGGGCGTTCCCGATGTGCAAGAACATGGACCCGAAGACGTTCACCACCGTGCTGTCGGCGGCGGAGATCACCACCGGAGGACTGCTGCTGCTTCCGATCGTGCCGACGGCCGTCGCGGGGCTGGCGCTGACCGGGTTCGCAAGTGGTTTGGTGACGATGTACCTGCGGACCCCGGCCATTCGCGAAAAGAACAGCATCTGGCCCAACCAGAAGGGCGTCGCCATCTCCAAGGACAGCTGGCTGCTGGCGATGGGCGTCGGGATGGTGCTGGACTCGCTCGGTCGACGGGCGGCTCGGCAGCGGCGCAAGATCGCCAAGGCGGCACGCGAGTTGGTGCGCCAGCAGGAGGCCGAGGTCGAGGAGTCCTGACGCTGGCGGCGGACGGCCGCCTGGTGCTGGCCGGCCGGCGGCCGATCAGCCCACGGCGACCAGTCCGAGGCCGGCCAGCACGTCCCGCTCCCGCTCTGCCAGGGCCAGCAGCAGCGCCGTTTGTACGGTGGGGACCGTGGGCGGGCGGAGTAGCGTCATCCGTGCCTCCTGCGGGGTGCGGTTGCCCTTCCGGGTGTTGCAGGGGAGGCAGGCGATGACGGTGTTGGACCAGGTCGACAGTCCGCCCCTGGACACCGGCAGAAGGTGCTCGACCGTCGAGCCGCGGTGCCCGCAATAGGCGCAGGTGTGACGGTCCCGGCGTAGTAGGCCGGCCTTGGACCATGCCGGTACCTGGTGCCGGTAGGGGACGCGGACGTACCGGAGCAGGCGGACCACGGTCGGCACCGGGATGGACACCCCGGAGGAGGAGTGCAGGGCGGCGCCGTCCCGCTCGGCCACGATCTCCGCCTTCTCGCGTAGCAGGTAGGCGATGGCCCGGTGCACGCCGACGACCGACAGCAACTCGTAGCTGGCGTTCAGCACGACCACGCGGTCGGGTCGTGACGCGGAGATCCTGGCCATGTCACCTCCTGACGCACACACGCCCTTACGAGCGGTGCGGCGACCGCCCGGGATCAAGCGTAATGCGCAGGTCGCGCCCGGTCCTGCTGACGCCCCGAACAGGCCCGCGGATGCCTCCCGACGGCGGCGGGCTGACCGGTATTGCGAACCCGTCGGCCGGGGCCGCCGCCGCCGTCCTGGTACCTGCGCCGGCCGGTTGCGGGCCAGGTAGGCGTCCCGGCTGGACGTGTGGTGACGTGCTTCCTCCGGCGAGTGGCCATCACAACGGCGGATCCGCGTCCTCCGTGGCGCCCCGAGCCGGCGCGAGTGTCAGCGGTTCACTGACCAGCTCAGGACGGTCACGGTGCGGTGAACGTAACCCGAGACGCGCACTCGGGCCGTGAGCGCGACCGACCCAGACGCATCACAGGAATCCTGGCCGGGGCAGACGTACGTCTTGAGCAGAAACACGTACACCGGTATCGGGCTGCCGCCTCCTTCAGGTATGCCACCGGCGATGCTGACCGGACCGACCGACTTGGCGGATGAGTTGATGTTCGCGTCGATGCTCTTCGCGAAGATGCCGTAAGCGAACTGTTTGGCCGAGCCGTTGTTCATCGTGATCGTCACGCCGCGGCCAGGTGTGTAGATCGTTCCCTGCAGGGTGAAGCCGAGCGATGGGCTATTCGCCGTGTAGATGGCCTGGCCGCTGGATTCGCCAGGCGTGAAGGTCTGG
>JBIQML010000498.1:0-4083 GCA_044463405.1 Nakamurella lactea
TCGCCCAGCAGCACCCGCAGCAGGCTGGTCTTGCCGGAGCCGTTGGCGCCCAGCACCGCCACGAACTCGCCCGGCCGGACGTCGAGATCCAGGTCGTGCCAGAGGGTCCGGTCGCCGAACGACAGCCGGGCGCCACGCATCTGCAACACCGGATCGGCGGCGCCGGCGGCCTCGTCGACGTCGCGCGCGGTCGCGGCCTGCGCCGTCATGCGTCGCCGTCCAGCGCGACCTGGAGGGCGTGCACGTTCGAGCGCATCCAGCCGGCGTAGTGCTCACCGGCGGGCAGGGTTTCGGTGACGGGCACCGTGGGCACGCCGCCGTCCTTGGCGGCCTGCACCACCCGGTCGGTCTGCGGGCCGATGGTCTGGGAGTTGTACACCAGCGCGGCCACCCGTTCGCCCGGCGGCCCGGGGGCCGGCGCGGTGAACAGCTCCAGGGTGTGCACCAGCACCCGGGCCGGCACGTCGTTGCCCTCCTCGACCGCCTCGCTGAACTCCGGCGGGGTCACGTTGTGCAGGCCCGCGGACTGCAGCAGGTAGAGCGGGACGGGCTCGGTGATGGCCACCTGCTCGCCGCCGTGCGCCGCCTTGATGGCGGCGACGCCGGACTCCAGAGCCGTCAGCTGGCGCTCGAATCTCGCGAGGTTGCGATGGAACGCCGCGGTGCCGCCCGGGTCGGCCTCGGCCAGCCGATCGGCGATCCGCCGCGCGACCTCACCGACCCCGGGAAAGTCGTACCAGACGTGCTCGTTGAGCTCCCCCTCGACCGGGGCGACGACGCCGGAGGCCGTGACCGCGTTGATCACCGGAGCGGACGGTCGCGCGGCGTCGATCAACGTGTCCATGAAATCGTCGTAGCCGCCCCCGTTCTCGATGATCAGGTCCGCGCCGGCGATGGCGAGTTCGGCGCGCGGGCTGGCCTCGAAGGAGTGCGGGTCCTGCTCCGGTCCGGAGATGAACGAGTCCACCCGCACCCGGTGGCCGCCGATGGTGGAGGCGATATCGCCCCACACGTTGGTGGAGGTGACGACCCTGACCGGCTCCCCGCCGGGGGAGGTCGAATGATCGTGCCCGCCGGACGCGGATGCCGCCTGACCGGTGCCCGACGCCGCGGGGCCGGCCGCGCCCGATCCTGCCGTGGCGGCGCAGCCCGCCAGCAGCAGCGTCGTAGCGGCGACGAGCGCGCTGGCGGGACGGATGCGGCGGAGCACCGCACCAGTCTAGTTGATACTGAGAATCAGTCTCAACAAGGTTCCGAGGTGGGGGCGGCGATCAGGCGCCGGACCGGTCAGTCGCCGCGCTGGAACACCCGGCGCGCTGGATCACCCGGCACGATGGAGCACCCGACGCGACGGATCACCCGGCACGACGGCGGCGGGCCACCTCGGCGAGCACCACCCCGGCGGCCACCGACGCGTTCAGCGACTCCACCTCGCGGGCCATCGGCACCGAGACGGTGACGTCGCACACCGTCTTGGTCAGCCGGGCCAGCCCGCGCCCCTCCGAACCGACCACCAGCACCAGGGGGCCGGTGGCGAGTTCGAAGGAGTCGGTGCTGACGCTGCCGTCGGCGTCCAGGCCCGCCACCATCAGGCCGTCCGACGCCCATTCCTTGAGGGTGCGCACCAGGTTGGTACAGCGTGCGACACGCAACCGCGCGGCGGTTCCGGCGGAGGTGCGCCACGCGGACGCCGTCATGCCGGCCGAACGGCGCTCGGGTACCAGCACGCCGTGCGCGCCGAACGCCGCCGCGGAGCGCACGATCGCCCCCAGGTTCCGCGGGTCGGTGACCCCGTCGACGGCCACCAGCAGCGGCGGCTGCCCGGACTCCCGTGCCCTGGCCAGCAGGTCCTCCGGGTCGGTGTAGTCGTAGGGCGGCACCGCCAGGGCCAGCCCCTGGTGCACGGCGCCCGCGGTGAGCTTGTCCATCTCCGGGCGGGAGATCTCCAGCAGCGACACGCCGGACCGACCGGCGAGCTGCACCGCCTCGGTGACCCGCTCGTCGGCGGTCATGCCCTGGGCGACGTACAGCGCGGTGGCCGGGACGCCGGCCCGCAGCGCCTCCACGACCGGGTTGCGCCCGACCACGGTCTCCGGCAGATCCTTGCCGCGCCGGGTGCCGCGGCCGCCGGTGATCTTCGTGGCGGGGCCTCCGCGCCTGCCGGAACCGGCCCGCCCACCGCGCCCGCCGCCCGGGGCGCCAGCCGTACGACCCCCGGTGCCGGCGGTCTTGCCGGCAGCGCCGGACCTGCCCGCGGCTCCGGACTTGTCGGCCGCAGCGGCCCGGCGGGACGCCGGATGCCCCTTGCGCATCTCGGCGGGTGGCGTCGGCCCCCTGCCCTGCAGCGACTTGCGGGGCTTGCCGCCGGATCCGACGGTGGCGCCCTTCTTGCTGCCCGCCTTGCGGATGGCCCCGCGGCGGCGCGAGTTACCCGCCATGGGACTCGCCCGTCTTCCCCGTCACCGCCGGGGATTCCGCGATGGACCACACCGGCCCGTCCGGAGTGTCCTCGATGGCGAACCCCGCGCGCGTCAGCCGATCCCGGATGGCGTCGGCGGCGGCGAAGTCCTTCGCCTGGCGGGCCGCGGTGCGCTCGGACAGGAACTCCGAGAGCAGCCGGCCGGTGGCGTCCACCAGCAGTTCCGACTCGCCGGTCCGGGCATCCGCCCACGGCGGTGCGAAGGGGTCCAGACCGAGCACGGCCAGCATGCCGCGCACCGCCCCGGCGTGCCGGGCCGCGCCGTCCCAGTCGCCGCCGCCCGCAGCGGCGTTGCCGGCCCTGACCTCGTCGTGCACCACGGCCAGCGCGCGCGGCACCGACAGGTCGTCGTCCATGGCCTCGGCGAACGCGTCCGGAACCTCGCCGACCGGAACCTCGCCGTGCGCGGCGGCGCGATGCAGGAACGCCTCGATCCGCTCGAACGCCTTGGCGGCGTCGTCCAGCGCCTCCGGGGAGTACTCGATGGACGAGCGGTAGTGCACGCTCACCAGGTAGTAGCGCAGCGCGATCGGCCGCACCGACCGGGTCAGCACGTCCACGCCCAGGGTGTTACCCAGCGACTTGGACATCTTCTCGCCGGCCATCGTCACCCAGTAGGAGTGCATCCAGTGCCGAGCGAACGGCAGACCGGCGCCGTGTGCCTGGGCGGCCTCGTTCTCGTGATGCGGAAAGACGAGATCCAAGCCACCGCCGTGGATGTCGAACTCGTCACCCAGGTAGGTGCGGGCCATCGCGGTGCACTCGATGTGCCAGCCCGGGCGACCCGGCCCCCACGGAGAGTCCCAGGACGGCTCGCCGGGTTTGGCGGCCTTCCACAGCGTGAAGTCGGCCGGGTCGCGCTTGCCGGCCCCTTCCGTCTCGCCCTGGTTCAGCTCGTCGATGCGCTGGCCGGACAGGAATCCGTAGTCCGGTTGGGTGCGCACCGCGAAGTACACGTCGCCGCCGGCGGCATAGGCGTGCCCCACGTCGATGAGTTCGGCGATCAGCGTCTGGATCTGCGGGATGTGCCCGGTGGCGCGGGGCTCGATGGACGGGCGCAGGCAGCCCAGCAGATCGTAGGCGTCCGAGGCGGCGCGCTCGTTCAGGGCAGCCCATTCCCACCAGGGCAGGCCCGCCTCGGCCGCCTTGGCCAGGATCTTGTCGTCGATGTCGGTGACATTGCGGACCTGCGTCACGTGGAATCCGCGGTAGGCCAACCAGCGGCGCAGCACGTCGTAGACGACGCCGGCGCCGCGCAGGTGCCCGATGTGCGGCTTGTTCTGCACGGTGATCCCGCAGTTGTAGATCGACGCCTTGCCGGGTACTAGCGGCTCGAACGGCCGCACGGAGCGGGTCGCGGTGTCGTACAGGCGCAGGGTCACCCGACGATCCTACGGGGGGCGCCGGCGGGGGCGGCGTCGCAACGGGCCGCCCGCGGCACGCCCGGACCGTGACGGCGGGACTCGCCGAGGAGTCTGCCCGGGTCGGCGCCGGATCCACCGGTGCGGTGAGATGGGTGCGGTGAGATGGTGCGGTGCGTCGAGCACCCGCGAACCCCACGGAATGGTGCGCTGCCATGACACAGGCCCAGCCGGGCGCCCCCG
>JBIQML010000499.1:0-4075 GCA_044463405.1 Nakamurella lactea
GCATATCCATCGCTCTGATCCTTTCGATGTGAACCGACGTCCAAGCCCACTCCAGCACCCGAGGGGGACCGCGAACAGGGGCGAAGGGCCTTGCCGTCGAGGTCCAAGGCCGCAAGACCTCCGGTCCCGGGCCGCCTAGCGTGAGGCACAGGGCGTCCACGGCGATGAAGGGCTCGGAATGGTCAAGGTGATGGCGTCGCAACCTGCCGGGGCGCTGCGATCCGCCACACGGCCGCCGGTCCTTCTCACCGCATCCGTGCTGGCGGGCGGTGTAGCTGCGCTGCTGGCATGGACCGGCGCGGGGAGTGCCGCGCGGTGGACGGTCCTCATCGTCGCCGGTGCGGTCGTGGTGTGGCTGGCCGTCGACATGATTCGCGACCTGTTGCACGGCCGGATGGGTATCGACATCCTCGCCGCCACGGCGATCGCGGCGACCCTGGTGGTCGGGGAGTATGCGGCCGCCATGGTGGTCGTCGTGATGCTGACGGGTGGCCGCGCCCTGGAGGAGTACGCGAGTGGTCGTGCGCGTCGCGAGTTGAGTGCGCTGCTCGCGGCCGCGCCCCGATCTGCGCATGTCGTCGGCGGGGGAGTGGTTCGTGATGTTCCGATCGGCGAGGTGATGGTCGGCGACGTGGTGCTGGTGCGTCCGGCCGAAGCGGTGCCTGTGGACGGGGTCCTCGTCACCGCTGCTGCGGTGTTCGACGAGTCCTCCCTGACCGGTGAGAGCCTGCCCGCGGAGCACGTTGCGGGGGACCAGGTGCTGAGCGGGGTGATCAACGGGACTCGAGCAGTCACCATCACCGCCACCGCCACCGCCGCGGAGAGCCAGTATGCGCAGATCGTGAAGCTCGTCAGCGAGGCGACACACAGCAGGCCACCGATGGTCCGGCTCGCCGATCGCTACTCGGTTCCGTTCACGATCGTTTCCTACGCGATCGCCGTGACCGCGTGGATCGTCGCAGACAACGCCGACCGATTCGCGGCCGTGCTGGTGGTCGCGACACCGTGTCCGCTGCTGATAGCAGCCCCTGTCGCGTTCCTCGGCGGCATGAGCCGAGCCGCCGGACGCGGCATCATCGTCAAGAGTGCCTCGGCATTGGAAGTTGCCGCCCGGGTGCGCACCGTGGCGTTCGACAAGACCGGCACGCTGACGCAGGGCCGGCCGGTCCTGTCCAGAATCATCAGCGCAGAGTGGATCGACCCGGACCGGCTGCTGGCCTTGGCGGCTGCTGCCGAGCAGCACTCCTCGCACGTGCTGGCGGAATCCGTGATGCGGGCAGCGCGGGATCGCGGAATGGTGCTGCAGGCGGCGGAGCACGGCACGGAGTGGGCCACCCATGGGGTGGTCGCCACCATCGACGGGCACCGCGTCCGTGTCGGTAAGCCGGCCTTCGTCGCCCAGACTGGTGCGGTGGTTCCCGATCTCGCGCTCACGGGCGGCGAGGTGGCGGTGCACGTCGGAGTGGACGACATGTATGCCGGCGCGTTGCTGCTGGCGGACAGTCCGCGTCCGGAGGCGGCCGGAACGGTCGAACGTCTCCGCGAACTCGGGGTGCGCCACACGCTGATGATCAGCGGGGACGCGGTGCCCACCGCGGTGGCGCTGGCCCGGCGGATCGGGATCACAGATGTGCGTGCCGAATGCCTTCCGGCGGACAAGGTCGCCGTCATCAGGAGCCAGACGGACCGGCCGGTGATGATGATCGGTGACGGCGTCAACGACGCCCCGGTTCTGGCGGCGGCGGATGTGGGCGTGGCAATGGGGGCGCGAGGGGCGACCGCGGCAGCCCAGTCCGCCGACGTGGTGATCCTTCCCGATCGTCTGGACCTCGCCGCCGACACGGTGACGATCGGGCGACGAACCGTCCTGATGGCGCGGCAGAGCATCGGGGTTGGCATTGCGTTGAGCGTCGGTCTGATGGTGGTGGCGGCGTTCGGTGCACTGCCTGCGCTGTGGGGGGCCATCAGTCAGGAGGCGGTCGACGTCGTCGCCATCGCCAACGCCCTGCGGGCGCTGACCCAGGGTCGTGGCGAGTCGGCACGTCCACCGGGCGGTGACGTTAGACCCTGGCCGGCCTGAGCTGCGGGGCGAATCCTGGTGAGAGCGGGATCGTGCTCGGCGCGATCGCTTGGATCGGATCGAGGTAGCCACATGAATCTCAACGGCATGCGCGAGTTACTGGACCGGGACCACGCGGACATCCTGGGCGATGCCAGATACTCCGTCGAGGGCCTCGACAGGGCGGCATGTCCACCGTTGCGCAAGTACCTGGCGCAATTGGCGGCGGGCGCCTGCTGCCGCGGGCTGACCGCGGAGGAGTGGCGGGCCTGGGTCCGCGCCGACGCGAAGGGCATGGACGCCGACGACACCGACGCGCTGCTGGGTTCGACCGAGGACTGCATGCATCAGGCCGGGCTGTGGCCCTGGCCCGGCCGGTGATCCCGTCACCGGTGCGAACGAGAACGTCGAAGGAGTTGTCATGATGGCCAAGCCCGGCGACTGGATCGTCGTCTCCGCCAAGACCGACCACACCAGCGGTCGACGGGGTGAGATCCTGTCGGTTCATTCCCCAGCTGGTGATCCTCCGTACCTGGTTCACTGGACCGACACCGGACGTTCGACGCTGGTCGTTCCCGGGCCGGACGCCTCCGTCGTCAGTGCCGCTGAACTGGCCAAGGTCGACCGCCGGGCGAGCAAGCGTTTCCCGCGCCACCGGCAGAGTCCGAGCCGGTAGCCGCAGCCGTCACCGACTCGCAGTCGGATGCGGCGTGTCTCGCGTCGGGCGGCGCAGGGCACGGCGTGTCTCACGGGCGATGAACAGATCCTCGCGGGCGGCGATCACCATCGTGCGGGCCCGTGCGGCGTCGCCCGTGATGTCGGCGTCTGGCCTGGCAGCGGAGTTGGCCGCCGCGTCGACCACGATGCCGAGGTGCCCGAGGCGCCGCGCGGCCATATCGCGAATCGCTGCGGAGTTCTCCCCGACGCCACCGGTGAACGCCAGGGCGTCCAGGCCACCCGCGGCGGCGGCCATGGCCCCGATCGAGGTCACCAGGCGGTGAACGTAGGCGTCGAGGCCCAGCTGGGCGTCCGCGTCGCCGTCGATGGCGAGAGCCTGCACCTGCCGCATGTCGGAGGTCCCGGCCAGGGCCAGCAGGCCGGAACGGTGTTCGAGCGCGTCGCCGATCTCGTGCGGGCGGAGGTGCTCATGCTCGGTCAGCCAGAGCACCAGTCCCGGGTCGACCGAGCCGGAGCGTGTCGCCATGATCAGCCCGTCCAACGGCGTGAAGCCCATCGTGGTGTCCACGCACCGCCCGTCCACCACCGCGGCGAGTGAGGCGCCGGCGCCGAGATGGCAACTGACGAGTCGACATCGCCTCCGTCCCAGCATGTCCGCGACCCGTCCGGCGCAGTACGCATGGGATAGCCCGTGGAACCCATACTTGCGCACCCCGTATCGCTGGTGCCACTCGCGCGGGACTGCGTAGCGGTGGGCGGCGGGCGGAATCCCGGCATGGAAGGCGGTGTCGAAGCAGGCCACCGCCGGAATGCCGGGCAGCGACCTGCTCACAGCATCCAGCGCGGCCAGAGACTTCGGCTGGTGCAGCGGGGCCAGATCGGTCAGTTCGCGTAGCCGCGCCGTCACCGCGTCATCGATGACGGTCGGTTGGGTGAAGTCCACACCGCCGTGGACGATTCGGTGCCCGATCGCAGTAATGGTCCCCGATCGGGCGAAGCGCGCCACGGCGCGGGCCAGCGCGCCGTCGGGCAGGTGATCCACGTCGGGAAGGTCCTCGGAGGCGAGCACGTCATCCCGGTCGTCGAGCAGCCGCAGTTTCAGGCTGCTGGAGCCGGCGTTGACCACCAGGACGGCCACGGTCAGTGCGGCCATGTCCAGTCGCCGATGGTGGGGTCGTCGATGCCGTGCGAGCGGGTGTATGTGCGGGCGGCGAGCCTGGCATCGACCATCTGCTGGCGGACCAGCGCGGCATCGGCGCCCAGCGCGGGCACCCGGTCGATGACGTCCATCACCAGGTGGAACCGGTCCAGGTCGTTGAGCATCACCATGTCGAACGG
>JBIQML010000500.1:0-4071 GCA_044463405.1 Nakamurella lactea
CGCGGCGAGCGTGGGCTGACTTTCGCCGAGGAGCTCCCGCCCGGCAGCGAGCTGGTGCCGAACGATTCGGAGATCACGTCGGCGTGCACGGTCGTGACCATCCGGTCGATGTTGGCCAGCACCTGCGACAGTTGCAGGATCGGGGTGTCGATCTGCTGCAGGTCGACCACGGAGGCACCGGGTGCGACGCCCTTGATGTAGAAGGTGCAGCCCGCCGGAATCCCGGAGAACGGCAGGGCCTTGGAGTACTGGTAGATCACGGTTCCCTGCGCGGCGATCGAGGAGACGTCGCCGTAGGACTCGGCTCCACCGTGGTCGGCGGTGTAGTCCGGGGCGTCGATCACCACGTGACTGCCGTCCGGCCGCTGGAAGTTCGGGTTGCCGGCCAGCGCGTTCGCCCCGGAGTTGGCGACGATCACGCCCTGTCCGGTGGCGATCGAGTTCGCCATGTCCGCGCTGCGCGGATTCCCGGTGGAGGCGTGCACGTCGGTGTTGGCCTCGCCCTCCTGCAGCGGCTGGGACGGCCCGGCAGGGTTGAACGGGCAGCTGGTCTGCTGCCGCGGGCTGACCTGCTCGGGCGCCACGGTCGCCGCGGTCGCCCGCTGCGCCGGATTCAACAACCCCATCCGCACCGGCACATCCGGGACGATCTCGGCCACCGCGGGATCGGCGAGCAGCCTCTTCGCCTCGGCCGCGGAGATGTGCGCGGCGACGGCGTTCGGCGCGACCAGCCGGCGCACCTGGGTACCGCCGTGGTCCGTGATGCTGTCCACCACCGGCGCCTGGTCGGTGTGCGCCGCGGCGATGCGCCGGTGGGATCGCGCCCCCAGGTTGAGGTTTGCGTGCTCGTCCTTGAGCACCACGATCACCGAGCCGCCGGTCGCCGGGTCGGCGACCGCACGCAGGGGCGCCGCCGACCTGCCGACGGTCGCGGCCGCCGACGTCGTCCCGGCCGCCGCCATCGCCAGGCCCGATATCAGCACGATCCCGATCCTGAGCGCACGCCTACTCACGATGAACGGCTCCTTTCCTGCGCCGGCGGCACGACGCCCCGCCTGCCGGGGCGACGACCACCGATCCATGCACCGCGTAACCAACTGATCACGTTGCGCTGCATCGCGGGGAGGCGTCAACAGGGCGGCGGTGACGGGAACTGAGCAACGACCGGAACCCGTCACCCTGGGCGCCACGGCCCGCGATCGTCAGGGCCGGCTCGGCGTGCCGGGCCCTGCCCGGCGCCGAGGCCCCCGCTTGCGACCCCCCGGGCCCGGTGCAAGGCTGCGGGGGCAGGCGAACAACGAGCGGGCACGGGCCCCGGGGAGCTGGCGGTGGTGTCGGCCCTCCGCCGCGACGGCCCACGGGGTAGGTCGATGCTGTCCGGAGTTGGGCTCAGTCGCCATCAGGAGGAGCTGTACCGACGGGTGCTGGCGCGCCCCGGGCAGACGCTGGCGGGCCTGCTGGAGGGCGACGGGGGCCGACCCGCCGGCCAGGCGCGTGCCGATCTGGACCGCCTGGTCGAACTCGGGCTGATCGCGCCGACGTCGGGCGACCCCGTGCGCTATCTGGCGGCGGCACCCGACGCCGCGATCAAGCGCCTGGTCAACGGGCGCATCGATGCCGCCCGGCTGGCCGAGCGCGAGATCGACGGCCTGATGAACGCCTTCTGGCATGGGCGGCGCTCCCCCGACGGGCAGGTTACCGCCGAGCTGGCGGGGCTGGTCGAGGTCGTGGACGGCGCCCGGGCCGTGACGGCCCGGCTGGTCCAGTTGCACGGGTCGTCACGGTGCAGCATCCGCGCGTTCGAGACGCCGGTGCCTGTCGACGGTGCCCGGCCGGAGGCTTCCGGCAACCAATCGGGGTGGCCGGGCTCCGTCGCCCGTCGGGTGATCTATCCGCGCGCAGGGCTGGAGATGCCCGGGCGGTACGAGGCGATCGCGACCCGGATGGCGACGGGCGAGCAGGTCCGGGTGCACCCGGACGTCCCGGCCCGCCTCACCCTGTTCGACGACTTCGCGGCCGGCATCGACGTCTCCCCCGACCTCGATCGCACCAGGATCCTGATCGTGCACCGGTCCCGCCTGCTGGAGTGCCTGTCCGCGCTGTTCGAGAGCTATTGGGCAGCGGCGCTGCCGATGGACCCGAGCACCGACGGGCAGCTGCCGGCGGGGATGCCGGAACTCAACGTCACGATCGGCACGCTGCTGTCCACCGGCATGACCGACGAGGCCATCGGGCACGCCCTTGGCATCAGCCCCAGCACCGTCTACCGGCGGGTGCACGAGATCATGATCGCGCTGGGGGCATCCTCGAGGTTCCAGGCCGGATTCCTGCTGGCGCAGCGCCGGTCGACCGCACCCGATCAGGCGGCCCATCCGCCGGTCCCGCAGCAGCGCAACGGCACGGACCCGCCGGATCGGCACGGCCCGCCGACACCGGCGGGAACCGCCCGCCGCAACGGGTCGGTGGCTCAGGCGCCGACGTAGCCGGCCAGGTGCTCGCCGGTCACCGTCGATCGGGCGGTGACGAGGTCCGCCGGCGTGCCCTCGAAGACCACGGTGCCGCCGTCGTGGCCCGCCCCGGGGCCCAGATCGATGATCCAGTCCGCGTGCGCCATCACCGCCTGGTGATGTTCGATCACGAGCACCGACTTGCCCGAGTCCACCAGCCGGTCCAGCAGGCTCAGCAGCTGCTCGACGTCGGCCAGGTGCAGCCCGGTCGTCGGCTCGTCCAGCACGTACACGTCGCCCTTCTCGCCCATCTGGGCGGCCAGCTTGAGGCGTTGCCGCTCGCCGCCGGACAGCGTCGTCAGGGGCTGCCCCAGCGTCAGGTAGCCGAGCCCGACGTCGGCCAGCCGCTGCAGGATCCTCTGCGCGGCGGGCGTTGTCGCCTCCCCGTCGGAGAAGAACTCCCCCGCCTGGGCGACGGACATGCCGAGAACCTCGCTGATGTCCTTGCCGCCGACGGTGTACTCCAGCACCGCCGCCTGGAACCGCTTGCCCTCGCAGTCCTCGCAGGTGGTCTCCACGGTGGCCATCACCCCGAGGTCGGTGTAGATCACGCCGGCGCCGTTGCAGGTGGGGCAGGCCCCCTCGGAGTTGGAGCTGAACAGCGCGGGCTTGACGCCGTTCGCCTTCGCGAACAGCTTGCGGATCGGATCCAGCAGCCCGGTGTAGGTCGCCGGGTTGGAGCGCCGCGACCCGCGGATGGCGCCCTGGTCGATCAGCACCACGCCGTCCCGCCCGGCCACCGAACCCTGGACCAGGGAGCTCTTTCCCGACCCGGCCACCCCGGTCAGCGCGCACAGCACGCCGAGCGGGATGTCCACATCGACGTCCCGCAGGTTGTGCGTCGCCGCGCCGCGGATCTCCAGCGCTCCGGTCGGCGTGCGCACCGAGTCCTTCACCCGGGCGCGGTCGCCGAAGTGACGGCCGGTGACGGTGTCGCTGGAGCGCAGCTCGTCCACCGTGCCCTGGAACGTCACCCACCCGCCATCGGTTCCCGCGCCCGGGCCCAGATCGATGACATGGTCGGCGATCTCGACCATCTCCGGCTTGTGCTCGATCACCAGCACCGTGTTGCCCTTGTCCCGCAACTGGCGCAGCAGCCCGTTCATGCGCTGGATGTCGTGCGGGTGCAGGCCGATCGACGGCTCGTCGAAGATGTAGGTGACGTCGGTGAGCGACGACCCCAGGTGCCGGATCATCTTCACCCGCTGCGATTCGCCGCCGGACAGCGTCCCGGAGGGCCGATCCAGCGACAGGTAGCCGAGGCCGATCTCGTCGAAGGAGTCCAGCACGTGCTGCAGTCCCGCGACCAGCGGCCCGACGCCGGGCCGGTCCACCGTCCGCAGCCAGGCGGCCAGGTCGGAGATCTGCATCGCGCACGCGTCGGCGATGTTCGTGCCGTCGATCTTCGCGGACAGCGCCTCCGCGGCCAGCCTGGTGCCGCCGCACTCCGGGCAGGTCTGGAACGTGATGGCACGCTCCACGAAGGCGCGGATGTGCGGCTGCATGGCCTCGACATCCTTGGACAGCATGGACTTCTGGATCCGCGGGATCAGCCCCTCGTAGG
>JBIQML010000501.1:0-4067 GCA_044463405.1 Nakamurella lactea
GACGACCCGGCGGCGGCGCTGACCGGCGCCATGGGGGTGGGGCAATTGGTGCTGCACCGCCTCGGCACGCCGCAGGACGCCGACGAGGTGATCTGGCACCAGCCGGACCGGCCCGAGTGGATGGTGGACCCGTGGGTGTCGCCCGACGGGGAGTGGCTGCTGCTGACCGCGGGCCCCGGCACGGACTCCCGCACCACGATCGCGGCCCGCCGGTTGTACCGGGACGCCGACGGCCGCTGTCAGGTCTCGCCGGACGAGACCGTGGTGGTGGGCGAGCTTGCCGACGCGCACACCATCGTCGGTGCGCGAGAGCACCGTCTGCTGCTGCGCACCGAGCGCGACGCCCCCCGCGGTCGGCTCGTGCAGGTCGACCTCGCCGACCCGACCGCGCCGTGGCGAGAAATGGTGCCACAGCACGGATCCGACGTGCTGGTGTCGGCCGACGCGGCCGCCGACGCGCTGGTGCTGGTGTGGTCGGCCGACGCGGCGCACCACGTGCATATTCGCCACCCGGACGGGTCCGAGTGGTTCGCCGCCGGCATCGCGGGCCCGGTGGCGGTGACCGCGGTGCACACGCACCCGTCGTCCACCGAGGTGTTCCTCGGGACCTCCGCGTTCAGCAGGCCCATCGCGGTGCACCGGGTCGACCTGGCCGGGGCGGAGCCGAACCTGACGGATCTCCCGTCACCGCACGGCCTGGATCTGCCGGCGGTGACGGCGGATCGGCGCCGGGCCATCTCCGCGGACGGCACCGCGGTCCCCATGACGGTGCTGCGCCGCACCGACCTGCCGGATGGGCCACGGCCCACCCTGCTCTACGGCTACGGCGGTTTCGACGTCCCGCTGCTCCCGGAGTTCCGGGCCATCTTCGGCGCGTGGATCGCGGCCGGGGGGGTGCTGGCGGTGGCGAACCTGCGCGGCGGCGGCGAGTTCGGCGCCCAGTGGCACCGGGACGGGATGCTGGCCCGCAAGCAGAACGTCTTCGACGACGCCGTCGCCTGTGCCGAGGCCCTCATCGCGGACGGGACGACGACGCCCGGGCAGCTGGCGGTGCACGGCCGGTCCAACGGCGGGCTGCTGGTGGGCGCCGTGATGACGCAGCGGCCGGACCTGTTCGCGGCGGCGCTGCCCACCGTCGGGGTGCTGGACATGCTGCGGTTCCACAAGTTCACCATCGGCTGGGCCTGGATCAGCGATTACGGTGACCCGGACGACCCGGTCGACTTCCCGGTGCTGGCAGCGTATTCGCCCTTGCACGCGCTGCGCGAGGGGACGGCCTACCCGCCGACGCTGATCTGCACGGGCGATCACGACGACCGGGTGGTGCCGGCGCACTCTTTGAAGTTCGGGGCGCAGTTGCAGCACTGCCAGGCGCCCGGGGCCGGGCCGGTGCTGCTGCGC
This sequence comes from Nakamurella lactea, assembly GCA_044463405.1. Classification (GTDB taxonomy): domain Bacteria; phylum Actinomycetota; class Actinomycetes; order Mycobacteriales; family Nakamurellaceae; genus Nakamurella; species Nakamurella lactea_B. The sequence continues at coordinate 1,402 of JBIQML010000501.1, forward strand.
ATCGACACCAGGGCCGGACACGGCGCCGGCAAGCCGGCACACGCCCAGGCGGCCGAGTTCGCCGACCAGTTGGCGTTCGCCGCCGAGCACACCGGGCTGGCGCCGCTGGTCGGCGGGGCGACACCGCCGGGTGACAGGTCGGGTCAGGACCAGAACGCGACGAGGATCGAACCGGCCGCTGAACCCTGAAAATCTGCCGTCAGATCGCTTCAACATCAACTCGACCTGCGGAAACGCGAAAGCCCGCGCAGTTTGGCGGCATCTTCTCGGCAGATCGACGGCTCATGCCGCCCCGGCGCCGCCAAGCCGGTCGGTAGCCCAAGGCAGCAAACACGATGCGGTCCCGAACGGCGGTGACGTACCTTGTCCGGCATGCCCTCGGCCCACGGCACCGCCGGTGCGCGGCGCAGCATGATCCTCGTCGAGGGCGTCAGCGATCAACGCGCCGTGCTGGAGGTGGCCCGGCTGCGCGGCGACCAGCTCGCCGAGCGCGAGATCGACGTGGTGGCGATGGACGGCGTGACGAACCTTCCGCGATACCTGCACCGCTACGGCCCGCTGGGGCTCGGGTTCGCGATCGCCGGGCTGTGCGACGCCGCCGAGGCGGCGTACGTCGGCCGTGCGCTGCACCGGGCGGGGATGTGCCCCGACCCGTCGCCCCAGGCCATGCGGGCGTGTGGATTCTTTCTGTGCACACGGGATCTGGAGGATGAGTTGATCCGCGCCGCCGGGGCGGCCGCCGTGCAGGCCGTGATCGCCGCCGAGGGCGAACGGCGATCGTGGCGGACGCTGCAACGCCAGCCCGCGCAGCGGGAGCGAAGCACCGTCGAGCAACTGCGGCGATTCCTCGCCGGCCGGGCGGGGAACAAGCACCGCTACGCCGCCCTGCTGGCCCGGGCGCTGGAGCCGGCGACGGTCCCGCCGCCGTTGGCCGACCTGTTGGACCACGTCACCGCTACACTGCCAGCCGACACCGAAACGGCCCCCATCGATCCGGCGGAGGCGTGAAGCGGATGGACATCGAATTCAGCGCGGCCCTGTGGGAGTGGCGCGGTCCGGCGCCGTTCTACTGGCTGACCCTGCCCGACGACAGCAGTGACCACGTCGCCGCGGAAGCCGCCGACGCCTCTTACGGCTGGGGCGCCATTCCGGTGACCGCCCGGATCGGCAGGACCGAGTGGGAGACCTCGCTGCTGCCCAAGGACGGCTCGTACCTGCTGCCGGTCAAGCAGATGGTCAGGCAGCAGGAGGGATTCGGCGAGGGCGACACGGTGACGGTGTCCATGAGCATCACGCCCCGCGGAGGACGGCGGGCCAACGGCACCGGCCCGACCTGCTGACCGGCGCGCGCTACATCGATGCGGCGCGCTCCGCCGCGATGGCCTCCGCTGCCGCCCGGCGCCCGGAATGCGCGACCCGGTAGACGATCTCGACGCAGGCAGCGCCCACCGCACCCACCAGCAGCGACTGCCATGCCAACCCCGCGGGCAGCGAGAAGTCGAAGAAATCCCGGGCGAACGGCACCGCGAATGCCAGCACGGCGAGCAGCGCCATGGCGGCGATCAGCGCGGCCTTCCACACCCGGAACGGTCGGGCCAGCACCACCAGGATCCAGAACGCCACCACCAGCAGCGCGACCGTGGCGCCGGTCGACGGCTGCGAGCACGCCTCCGGGACGGCGCCGCCGCCGATGGGCACCACGCATGCCTCTGCCCGCTCGGCCACCGGCATCCCGTAGGCACCGTTGGCCCACAGGTACGAGGTGATGACGGCGAGCCCGGCCACCACCCCGGCCGGCACCGCGAACCGCAGCACCCGCTGCAGGAAGCCCGGCAGGTAGCGGCGCTTGTTCGGGCCCAGCGCAAGGAAGAAGGCCGGGATGCCGATGGTCACGCTGGAGACCAGGGTCAGGTGCCGGGGCAGGAACGGGAACGGCAATGCGAAGGCCGCCGCCGAGATGATGGCCACCAGGCTCATCACGTTCTTGGCCAGGAACAGGTTCGCCACCCGCTCGACGTTCCCGATCACCCGGCGCCCCTCGGCCAGCACGGACGGCAGGTGGGAGAACCGGCCGTCCAGCAGCACCAGTTGCGCGACCGCCTTGGTGGCCTGCGCGCCGTTGCCCATGGCGACGCCGATGTCGGCGTCCTTCAGCGCGAGGGCGTCGTTGACGCCGTCGCCGGTCATCGCGGCGGTGTGCCCGTTCGCCTGCAGGGCCTGCACCAGGGCGCGCTTCTGCTCGGGCGATACCCGGCCGAAGACGGTGGTGCGTTCGGCGATCTCGCGCAGCTGGGCGGGGTCGTCGGGCAGCGTCCGGGCGTCCATCGCGGCATCGACCTGCAGCCCGACCCGGCGGGCGATCGCCGCAACCGTGGTGGGGTTGTCCCCGGAGATGACCTTGATGGCGACGCCCTGGTCGCGGAAGTACTGCAGGGTGTCGGCGGCGTCCGGCCGGACCTGCTCGGTGAGGGTGACCAGCGCCTCCGGCCGGATGTCCGCCGGTAGATCCTGCTCGACCAGCGGGGCGTCGGTGCGGGCCAGCAGCAGCACGCGCCGGCCGGTGTGCGCCAGGTCGGTGACCCTCTCGCGCAACGGGTCCGATTCGGCCAGCAGCATGTCGGGCGCGCCCATCACCCAGGTGCCGCGGGCGTCGAAGCTGGCGGCGG
>JBIQML010000502.1:0-4066 GCA_044463405.1 Nakamurella lactea
GTGCGGCCGTGACGCCCTGACGGCCGTTCCGCCGGCCTCCGCCGGTCTGATCGGTCCGGCCTCGCCGTCGGCGTCTGCCCCTTTCCTGCCGCTTCGTCACGCTGGGCACACGACACGCCATGGAAAGCCTTCCGGCGTCTTGTCTTCCCCCAGCTGTACTGACAAGCTGACATTGTTATGTCGGTGTACATCCAGGGATGTGGAGGACTGCCCATGCGAGCTCTCACCAGAACCGCGGTCACCGCGACCGGGCTGGCCGCGGCGCTGATCCTGGCCGCCTGCGGGTCGTCCGGCGGCTCGTCATCGTCGCCGTCCGGATCGGCCCCTGCCGGATCCGGGTCGTCGTCCTCCAGCGCCGGGTCGTCCGCGGGTTCGTCGAGCGCGTCCTCGGGCGGGTCCTCATCGGGCTCCGCCGCGAGCAGCGCGTCGGGCAGCGCGAGTTCGGGCGGCTCCGCCAGCGCCCCCAGCGGCAAGCCGGTGACGCTGACGATCGCCAGCAACGCCATCGTGGGCGGCAAGAACGACCAGGAGGCCTCGTGGATCACCAACTGGGTGATCCCGAACTTCGAGAAGGCCGAGAAGGCCAAGGGCGTCAACGTCACGGTGAAGTTCCAGGCGTCCGGCGTCGACGACGAGAAGTACAAGGCCAAGCTCGCCCTGGACATCAAGGGCGGTCACGGGCCCGACGTGTTCGCCATCGACGGCATCTGGGTCGGCGAGTTCGCCCAGGCCGGCTACATCAAGCCGCTGGCCGACGTGGTGGGCGACTCCTACAAGGACTGGGACGGCTGGGATCAGATCTCCAAGGCCGTGCAGGGCAACGCCTCCTTCGACGGCAAGCTCTACGGCGTGCCGACCGGCACCGACGGCCGGGTGCTGTTCTACAACAAGAAGCTGTTCTCGCAGGCCGGCATCTCCGAGCCGTGGCAGCCCAAGAGCTGGGACGAGATCATCTCCACCGCCAAGACCCTGCAGCAGAAGCTGCCGGACGTGACGCCGCTGCAGATCAATGCCGGCACCGCCATGGGCGAGGCGACCACCGCGCAGGGCTTCCTGCCGCTGCTGGCCGGCACCGGGGTCTCGCTCTACGAGAACGGCAAGTGGCAGGGCAACACGCAACAGATCCGCGACGTGCTGACCTTCTACAACACCGTCTACAACACCGACAAGGTGGGCGATCCCAACTACCAGCTGGACGCCAAGGGGCGCGACGAGTCCTTCGCCGACTTCGCCGCCGGCAAGATCGCCATCCTGGCCGAGAGCGACTACCTGTGGCGCAGCGTCATCGATCCGAAGGTCGGCATCGACCCGATCAAGGACAAGGTCGGCACCGTCGGCTATGCGCTGATCCCAGCCCAGAAGCCGGGTTCCGGCATCCGCGGTCAGGACTTCGTCTCGGTCTCCGGCGGCAGCATCTACACGCTCAATCCGAACTCGGCCAACGCCAAGCTGGCGTTCGACCTGATGACCTTCACCCAGTCCCCCGATGCCATCAAGGCCAGGCTGGGTGGCACGGCGCAGATCACCGAGCGCAACGACGTCAACGCCGACGTGTTGAAGAACGACCCGATGCTCACCTTCGTGGCCGACAAGGTGCTGCCGCTGACCACCTACCGGCCGAGCCTGGCGGTCTACCCGCAGGTGTCGCTGGCGCTGCAGCAGGCCAGCGCCGACGTGGTCTCCGGAACCAGCGTCGCGGACGCCGCCGCCGACTACCAGACGGCGCTGGAGAAGATCGTCGGCAAGGACAAGGTGATCAGCAACTAGGCATTCCGCCGAACATGCCGACCGTCGCCACCGATGCCGCCGGCCTGGGTCGAGCCCGGGCCGGCGGTTTCGTGGCGCCCGCGCTCGTGCTGATCGGGGTATTCCTGGTCTTCCCCGCGCTGTGGACGATCTACCTGGGGATGACGGACTATCGCCTCACCGGGCTGGCGGCCGCGGCGCCGACGTTCGTGGGCGGGCAGAACTACACCGACGCGTTGTCCGACCGGCACTTCACCTCGTCGCTGTGGCTGACCCTGGAGTACGTGCTCGGCTCGGCGATCATCGGGCAGTCCATCCTCGGGTTCGCGTTGGCCTGGATGATGCGCAAGACCCGCGCCGCCGTCCGCGGCGTCGTCGAGACACTGGTGCTGATCGCCTGGCTGATGCCCTCGTCGGTCATCTCGTTCCTGTGGCTGGCCATGCTGGACCGCTCCGGCGGCACGCTGAACACCCTGCTGCACACACCAGGGTTCAACTGGCTGATCCAGCACCCGATGCTGTCCATCATCATCTTCAACACCTGGCGCGGCACCGCCTTCTCCATGATGCTGTTCTCGGCGGCGCTGCAGTCCGTGCCGCCGTCCCAGCTGGAGTCGGCGAAGATGGCGGGCGCCAACGGGGCGCAGCAGTTCCGGGACGTGGTGTTCCCGCACATCCGCGGGCATGTGCTGACCAACACGCTGCTGATCTCGCTGTGGACGTTCAACGACTTCACGCCCTACCTGCTCACCGCGGGCGGGCCCAACCATGCCTCGGAGATCCTGCCGGTGTTCATCTACAACTCCGCCCTGTACGGCGGCGAACTCGGCTACGGCGCGGCGATCTCGCTGATCATGCTGGTGATCAACCTGATCATCGCGCTGGTTTACCTGGCGCTGCTGCGGCAGCGCGGCCCGGGTCGCCCGTCGCGGCGCGAGCGACGCGCCACCGCCGCCGCCGCGGCCCTCGAGGTGAGCGCATGACGGCCACCGGCGCCGCGCCGGCCCGGATCGTGCCGGTCAGCCGCCCACCGGCCGGGATGATCGTCGGCCAGTTCATCCGGCGGGTGCTGTTCTACGTGGTGATCGCGCTGCTGACGGTGTTCTTCGCGCTGCCGATGATCTGGCTGGTGCTGGCCCCCTTCGATTCCAACCCGCACCTGAACATCACCATCCCGCACTTCACGCTGCACAACTTCGTGGTGGTGTGGCAGAACCCGTACGCCATCAAGTCCCTGGTCAACGGGCTGATCCTGGCGTTGGGCACCATGGTGCTGGTGGTGGTGCTCGGCGCGGCCGCCGCCTACGCCCTGTCCCGGGTCCGCATTCCCGGTCGGGATGCGCTGCTGTACGTGCTGCTGCTGCTGTCGTCCATCGTCACCGGCACCGCCGCCATGGTGCCGATCTTCCTGCTGATGACCGATCTGCACCTGATCAACTCCCGCCTCGGGGTGGTGCTGGTGCTCACCGGCGGGCTGCTGCCGGCGGCGATCTTCATCCTGAAGGACTTCATGGACTCCACGCCGCGCTCCTACGAGGAGTCGGCGAAGGTGTTCGGTGCCTCCCCGCTGCAGATCTTGCGGCACATCACGATTCCCATCGCCCGTCCGGGTCTGGCCACGATCGCCGTGTGGGCGATGGTCAACGCGTGGGGCAACTTCCTGGTGCCATTCATCCTGCTGAACAACCAGGATCTGTTCCCGGCGGCCGTGGTGGTCTACACGTTCTACACCGAGGGCGGTCAGCCGCAACTGGGGTTGATCGCGGCGTTCTCGCTGCTGTACTCGATCCCGGTGGTGGTGGCCTACCTGATCGTCAGCCGGCGGTACGGTTTCCGCTTCCACGGAGGGATCAAGAGCTGATGGCCGACATTCGACTGGACGCCTTGACCAAGCAGTATCCCGGCGGCACCGTGGCGGTCAACGGCCTGGACCTGCAGATCGCCGACGGCGAGTTCTTCGCGCTGCTGGGCCCGTCCGGCTGCGGCAAGACGACGCTGCTGCGCACCATCGCCGGGTTGGAGAACGCCACCGGCGGGCGGCTGCTGATCGGCGGCACCGACCACACGCACACCCCCGCGGGCAAGCGGGACGTGGCCATGGTGTTCCAGGACTACGCACTGTTCCCGCACATGGACGTCGCCGACAACATCGCCTACCCGCTGCGCATCCGCGGCCTGAAGCGTTCGGAGCGACGCGCCAAGGCCGCGGAAACCGGTGCCGGGCTGGGCCTCTCGGCGCTGATGCAGCGCCGGCCCTGGCAGCTGTCCGGCGGTCAGCAGCAGCGGGTCGCGCTGGCCAGGGCGATGGCCTGCCAGCCGT
>JBIQML010000503.1:0-4030 GCA_044463405.1 Nakamurella lactea
GCGGAGCCGGCGTGTTCGTCCGCCGCACCGACGGCCCCGAGGGCGCGCCGCACGTGTGGTACGTGCACGGGCTGGAGGGTGCGTCGGGCAACTGGGACCGACTGGCCGCCGCGCTGTCCGGTATCTCGACCGGGTTCGCCCCCGACCTGCCGGGGTCGGGTCGCTCGGACCCTCCGCGGCGCGGGTACTCGGTGCTACGCGAGGCGGATCTCCTGGCGGGTCTGATTCAGGACGTCTCCGGTGGACCGGTGCACCTGGTCGGGAACTCCCGGGGTGGCATGGTGGCGACCTACCTGGCCGCCCGCCACCCGCACCTGGTGCGCACGCTGACGCTGATCTCACCGGCGGTGCCGGATCTGAGGCTGGGCGGCGAGCGTGGCGCGGACGCCCGGCTGGCGCTCGTGATGCTGCCGGGCATGCTGCGGCCGGCGGTCCGGCGGGTGAGCGCCGTCAGCGCGGCGGACCGTGCCAGTGGCATGGCGGCGACATGCTTCGGGGAGCCGGAGGCGCTGTCCGCGGAGGATCTGGCGGCCGCGGAGCACGAGCTCGCGTGGCGGTCGGCACTGCCATGGGCGCCGGCCTCGACGGTCCGGTCGTTGCGGTCGCTGATCCGGGCCCAGTTGCGCGTGGGCCGGTGGTCGTTCGCCGCGGCCGCCCGGTCCGTGCGGGTCCCGGTGCTGGTGGTGTGGGGGACCAGGGACCGCCTGGTGGACGTCCGCCTGGCGCGCCGGACGGCGGACGCGTTCGCGGATGCGCGGCTGCTGGTGCTGGCCCGGACCGGTCACGTGGCCCAGATGGAGCGGCCGGCGACGACGGCCAGAGCGATGATCGGGCTGTGGCAGGGGGCCGGCCGCTCTGGCGCGCCGTCGCCGCGGGACGCCACGGCTGTGGCAACCTGACGACGTGACCAGCGGCAGCGACCGGAAGACCCCGGCCGGCGGGACTCCCGCGACGCGGGGGCGGTCCGCACCATCGGTCACCGCGGGGCGCGGCGGGCGCTCGGGCCGCAACGGCGACCGCAACACCAGGGCAGCGGGCTCGGCCGCCGCAAGCGATGATCGCCGCCAGTCGTCCCGGTCCACCTCGTCCCGATCGACCTCGCTGTCCCGGTCGACCTCGCTGTCCCGGTCGACACTGTGGGACGACGATGACTCCGGTGCGCCGCAGCCGCTGAAGGCCAGCTGGGACCCGGTCCCGCCGCCGGCCGACGGGCGCGCCCAGGGCAAGCCTCGGCCCGCCCGGCCCCAGCGGCGACGCAGCGCGGTCGGGTGGTTCGTGCACCGTTACGGGTGGCGCGCCTACGCGCTGCCGGTGCTGGCCGCACTGACCGTGGTGGCCGTCATCCAGCTGGCCGGCTCGGGCGACGGTGCCGCCGCCCCCGGCGACCCGGCCGCAGCAGCCGGAGGCTCCGTCACCGTGACCGTGCCGACCTCGGTGCCCACCACGGTGCCCACCACCGTCACCGTCCAGAAGCCGGGAACCACCACGACGGTCGAGGAGCAGATGACCGGCTCGGCGCAGACCGGTACCGCGCTGCCGTCGCTGGCGGCCGCCGACCCGAACGGCACCTTCAAGGGGATCGCCGCGGGGGCGCTGCCGCCGGGTGCGCCATTCGCCAAGACCGGCGCGGGCACCTTCCACATCGTCAAGGGCGCCGCCACCACGATCGGTGACGGGCCGGACCACCGCACCTTCACCATCGAGGTCGAGGACGGCATCGAGAACGCCGAGCACGACAAGATGTTCGCCTCCGCGGTGATGCACATCCTGTCCGACCCGCGGTCCTGGATCGGCGGCGGCGATTTCACCCTGGAGCGCATCAACCACGGCAAGCCCGACTTCCGGATCACCCTGACCAGCCAGATGACCGTCCGAAAGGCCGAGAACTGCGGCTGGCAGATCAAGCTGGAGGCCAGCTGCTACAACCGGCTGGACGGCCGGGTGTTCATCAACGACGCCCGATGGGTGCGCGGCGCCGTCGTCTACAACGGCGACCTGGCCTCCTACCGGGTGTACGCCACCAATCACGAGGTGGGTCATGCCCTGGGCTTCCATCACCAGCCGTGCCCGAAGACCAACGGGCTGGCACCGGTGATGATGCAGCAGTCCTGGAGCACCTCGGACGACGACCTGGCCAAGCTGAACCCGGGCGGCCCGGTGCACGCGGACGGCAAGGTGTGCAAGGTGAACCCGTTCCCGTACCCGCTCGGCTCCGCCGACGGGAGCACGACGTCCGGGGGTTCGGCGGCGTCCTCCACGGGCTCCGAGTCGGCCGGCGGCTGACCGCGGCGGGTCGACCAGCGCCCCGCTCGGCGGCTGACCACTGGCTGATCGACGGCTGACCAATACCTGGCCGGCGGACGGCGTGCGGCCCGCTCGTCGAGCGTCCGGACCGGGGGCGCTCAGGCTGTGCCAGACTGGCAGGCGTGACCCAGCCCGCGGTCCCCACCGCCGAGCCCGGCACGCTGCCGCCGCTGGTCGAGCCGGGCGCCGACCTGACCCGTGCCGAGGTGCAGCGCTACTCCCGGCACCTGATCATCCCGGAGGTCGGCGTCATCGGTCAGCGGCGGCTGAAGAACGCCAAGGTCCTGGTGATCGGCGCCGGGGGGCTGGGGTCGCCCACCCTGCTCTACCTGGCCGCCGCCGGCGTCGGAACGCTCGGCATCCTGGACGACGACACCGTCGACGAGTCCAACCTGCAGCGCCAGATCATCCACGGCCAGGCCGATCTCGGCCGGTCCAAGGCGCAGTCCGCCGCGGACTCGGTCGCCCAGGTCAACCCGCTGGTGCGCACCGTGCTGCACGAACACCACCTGGACGCCTCGAACGCTCTGGACATCTTCGCCGGGTACGACCTGGTGCTGGACGGCACCGACAACTTCGCCACCCGGTACCTGGTGAACGACGCCTGCGTGCTGCTGGGCAAGCCGTACGTGTGGGGCTCCATCTTCCGGTTCGAGGGCCAGGTGAGCGTCTTCTGGGCGAAACACGGCCCGCAGTACCGGGATCTGTACCCGGTGCCGCCGCCCCCGGGCATGGTGCCGTCCTGCGCCGAGGGCGGGGTGCTGGGCGTGCTGTGCGCGTCCATCGGATCGGTGATGGGCACCGAGGCGATCAAGCTGATCACCGGCATCGGGCAGAGCCTGCTGGGCAGGCTGCTGGTCTACGACGCGCTGGAGATGCGCTACCGGACGGTGACGGTCCGTCCCGATCCCACCGCCGCGCCGGTGACGGAACTGGTGGACTACGACGCGTTCTGCGGGGTGAGCACCCCTGAGGCGGCCGCGGCGGCCGTTGGGCACACCATCACGGCCACGGCGCTCAAGGCCCGGTTGGACGGCGGTGACGACGTTCTGGTGGTGGACGTGCGCGAGCCCGCGGAGCACGAGATCGTGGCCATCCCGGGCAGCGTGCTGATCCCCAAGGACGAGATCCTGTCCGGCGCCGCGTTGTCCGGCCTGCCGCAGGACCGGCCGATGGTGCTGTACTGCAAGTCCGGCGCCCGGTCGGCACAGTGCCTGGCGGCGCTGCACGACGCGGGGTTCGCCGACGCGGTGCACGTCGGCGGTGGCGTGCTCGCCTGGATCGACCAGGTCGACGGTTCGCTCCCGCGGTACTGATCGAGGGCCGCGCGGAACCGCCGCGCCGGCCGTTCGGATCGGGCCCGGCCGGACGGCCGGGCGGACGGCACGCCCGGCCGGCGCGGTTCTGCGCGGATACCGCCCGCGTCACCGGTAGCGTGCACTCGTGACCGCACCGCCCGCCCACGTCCTGGCCGCCTTCGGGCTGGCCGGAGCGACGGGCGAGCAGCTGGCCGGTGGCGCCGGCCGCGCCTGGCGGTACGGCGACGGGGTGCTCAAACCCGCGGACCACGCGGTGCAGGCCGCCTGGGTGGCCGGAGTGTTCGAGACCCTGCGGGTGTCCGGGATCAGGGTGGCGCGGCCCATCCGATCCTCCGACGGCCGCTGGGTGGTGGGCGGATGGTCCGCGCAGCGGTTCGCGTCCGGCCGGCCCGCCGCCCGCTACGACG
>JBIQML010000504.1:0-4025 GCA_044463405.1 Nakamurella lactea
GCCGCACTTGCTCGGCGCGACGTTCCACAGGATGGTGATCGTCCGTCCCGCCCGGTACTGGTACTTGCCCGGATCCACCCGGTACCGGGCGAACTGCTTGGCCGTGCCGTAGGCCTGGTGGAAGAAGCCGGCGTACGCGGGGTCGCAATTGGGGGCGCCGTCCGGTCCGGTGTCCGGGCAGTGCCAGCCCCAGGCCGCCGCGTAACTGGCGGCGGTGACGTTGCTGCGGGTCAGCAGGCTGGACTCCTTCTGCAGCGTCACCAGCATCACCTGCGGGTTGATGCCGCAGGCCACCGAGACGGCGGTGATGACCGTGGCGGCGTCCTGGCGGGTGCCTCCGGGATAGGCCTTGCAGTACCGGTCGGCTGCCCTGGGGGGCGTGGTCAGCCGAAGGTTGCGCAGGCACCACGTGCCGGTGCAGTTCGCGTTCTTGTCGTTGATGAAGGCGCGTACCTGGCCGGTGGTCATCGCCCGGGTGTTGTAGAAGACCCGGTTCGAGATCAGGTTTCCCGGATCGAATCCGGTGCCAGCCGGGCAACCGTCCGGGACGAGGATCGCGCGGTGGTAGTTGTACGGCGGCACCTGCCGGAAGAACTTCGTGGTCAGGGTGGACGCCAGCGGGTACCGCGCGCGGTACAGCGAGGCCAGGCCGTAGGCCTCCTGCACCTGCACGGCGATCTTCCAGTCCGGGCGCGGGTCGGTCCGGTAGTGCGGCAGCACGTTGGTGAGCTGCCGGAAGAACATCTGGCTCGCGCCGACCGCGCTGGAGCGGGAGTGGGCGCGGTAGGTGGAGGTGGGTGGCTGCTGGAACAGCCCGATCCGGTTGCCGTTGACCGCCGCGGGGTTCAGCGACGATTCCATCAGCGCGACGGCCAGCGCGATCCGGGACGCCCGGGCGGACAGCCGCCGTTCCTTGCCGACCGAGATGATCACCTGCACGACGTGCACCTGGCGGGAGGTGAGCGGCACCCCGTGGTACGTGCCGGCCGGAATCACCTGCGCAGGCTGGGGTTCGAGGGCCGGCGAGCAGTCGGTCGGGGTGGACGCCGCGGCCAGCGCCGGGGCCGTGATGGTGGCCGCACCGGAGGGCCCGGCCGCCAGCAGGAGGCCCGCCGTGGTGGCCGCGATGGCCAGGGTGGCGGTGACGAGACGTCGTGGTCGGTGGGTGTCGGATCGGTGGCGGCCGTGCCGGGCGCCGTGCTGGTCGAGGAACGGGAATGCGGGTCTGCGCACGCTGGAGCGCCCTTCGGATTGCCACGGTGCTCCGGTTCGCCCCGCGACCTTTCGGAACCCGGGTCCGCCATCTGGGCAGACCCGTCAGGAGCGTGAGTGACAGGGTAATTCGTGGCGGTGCCAGGATCGGCAAACACCACCTGATCGGGCGGCCAGGACCACCCGTTCGAGGCCGCCGAGGGCGCTGATGCGCGAGATGCGCTGTCCGACCGGATCAGGCGGTAGCGGAGCGTGATCGGTCCGGGAGCTTCACGACGGTCAGCAGTATCACCGCCGCCGTCACCGCCTCCAGCGCGTGGCGTGCCTCCGGCACCACCAGCAGATCGCCCTGCCGGCCCTCCCAGGTCACCTCTCCCGCGGTCAGCCGGATCCGTCCGGACAGCACCAGCACCGTTGCCTCGCCGGGATTCTCGTGCTCGGCCAGCACGGTCCCCTCGCCCAGTGCGATCGCCGTCTGGCGCAGCGATCGCTCGTGGCCGCCGTAGACGGTCTCGGCCGCCCGGGCGCTGGCGGCCCCGGCAGCCTTCTGCTGCAGCGCGCGTGAGATCGCGTCGAGGCTGAACTTGTGCATCTGCTCCACCTGTGTCTCGTCGGTCCGCGCCGCAGCCGCCGCGGCGCTGGACGGCCCCGGCAGCCCCGCCACCGGGACACTCCATGATGACCCGACGCGCCCCGTGGCGCGCGCCGAGATCCCGACGGCAGGGCTGCCGGGACGGGCCGGGCGGCGGACCGGTTTGTGCGCGATGGCCGGCCGATACGGTGTGCGGGTGACGAGCACCGCCGAACGACACGTCCTCGTCGCGCGGCGGGGCGGCCTCGGCCGCATCACCCTGAACCGGCCGGAGAAGATCAACGCGCTGACGGTGGACATGATCGACATCGTTCGCGGCGCCCTGCAGGAGTTCGCCGGCGACGGTCGGGTCCGGGCCGTGCTGATCGACGGCGCCGGCGATCGCGGGCTGTGCTCGGGTGGCGACATCGCGGTCGTGTACCACGGCCTGCGCGGCGACGCCGCCTCCCCGCAGGCGTTCTGGGGCGACGAGTACCGGATGAACCTGGAGATCTCCCGGTACCCGAAGCCCGTGGTGGCGCTGATGGACGGCATCGTGATGGGCGGCGGTCTGGGCATCTCGGGCCACGCGTCGGTGCGGGTGGTGACCCAGACCTCGCAGGTGGCCATGCCGGAGACCGGCATCGGGCTCTCCCCGGATGTGGGCGGGCTGTACCTGCTGGCACGCTCGCCCGGGGAGTTCGGCACGCGGGCGGCGCTGATCGGTGCGCGGCTCGGCCCGGCCGACGCGATCGCCGCCCGGCTGGCCGATCACTTCGTGCTCAGGGACCGGCTGACCGTGATGATCGACAGGCTCGTCGCCGCGCTGGCGCCCGGATCCGGCGCTGACGCGGCTGGTCGGGTCACCGACGGCAACCGGCAAGCTCCCGATGCGGCCGGCCTGGTCCTGCAGGCGGTGACGTCGGTGTCCACGTCACCGCCGCCGGGCGACTGGCCGGGGAGCGCGCCGTGGATCGATGCGTGTTACGCCGGTGACGACGCGCGGGAGATGCTGCGCCGGCTGCGCGCCCGTCCCGAACCGGCGGCCCGGCGGGACGCCGACCTGCTGGCCGCGATGTCGCCCACCGCGGTGGCCGTCACGCTGCGGGCCGTCCGCAACGCGGCGTTGATGCCGCTGTCCGACGTGCTCGAGCAGGACCTGCTGCTGTGCACCCGTTTCATGGCGCACCCGGACTTCGCCGAGGGCATCCGGGCGCAGATTGTCGACAAGGACCGTCGTCCCCGCTGGCGCCCCGCCTCGCTGGACCAGGTCAGCAGCGGCGACGTGGACGCCTTCTTCGTCCCGCTGCCCGGCTGACGTGCGCGGCGCGCCGGCACGTCCCTCAGGCGGCCAGCACCGCCGCCAGGTTGTCGCCGCGAGGGGTCGCGGAGATGACGGTCGGGGTGATATGTGCCTTGCGCATCAGCGCCCGCACGTCGTCGCGCTGCTCGGGCAGCGTGACGGTCACCACGGTGCCGCCGGCCCCGGCCCGGGCCGTGCGACCGGACCGGTGCAGGTAGGCCTTGTGCTCGGCCGGCGGGTCCAGGTGCACCACCAGTTCGATGTCGTCCACGTGGATGCCGCGGGCCGCGATGTCGGTGGCGACCAGCACCATGGCCTTGCCGCTGGAGAACGCCGCCAGGTTGCGCTCCCGCGCGCCCTGGGACAGGTTGCCGTGCAGGTCGACCGCCGGGATTCCGCTCTTGGTCAGCGATCTCGCCCACTTCCGGGCGCCGTGCTTGGTCCTGGTGAACAGCAGGCGCCGGCCAGCGCCCGCCGCCAGTTCCCTGATCACGGCGGGCCGGTCGGCGGACTGCACCAGTAGCACCCGGTGCGTCATGCCCTGCACCGGTGAGCTCTCGTCGTCGACGGCGTGCACCGCGGGATCGGACAGGAAGTCGTTGACCAGCACCGAGATTCCGTTGTCCAGGGTGGCCGAGAACAGCATCCGCTGGCCGTCCGGGGCGGTGGACCGCAACAGCCGGCGCACGCCGGGAAGGAAGCCCAGGTCGGCCATGTGGTCGGCCTCGTCCAGCACGGTGACCTCGACCTCACCGAGCTGGCACGTCCCCTGCGCGATCAGGTCCTCCAGCCTGCCGGGGCAGGCGATGAGGATGTCGACGCCGGAGCGCAGCGCGGCGGTCTGGCTGCCGTAGCCGACGCCGCCGTAGACGGTGCTGGCGCGCAGCCCGGCGGCCTTGGCCAGCGGGGCGACGGTGCGGTGCACCTGGTTGGCCAGTT
>JBIQML010000505.1:0-4022 GCA_044463405.1 Nakamurella lactea
CCCTGGAGGAGCGGGGCATCCGCTTCGTGCGGCTGTGGTTCACCGACGTGCTCGGGTTGCTCAAGTCGGTCGCGGTGGCACCGGCGGAGTTGGAGGGCGCGTTCAGCGACGGCATCGGCTTCGACGGCTCGTCCATCGAGGGGTTCGCCCGGGTGCACGAGTCCGACATGGTCGCCAAGCCGGACCCGGCTACCTTCCAGGTGCTGCCCTGGGAGACGGACGACGGCAAGATCTACTCGGCGCGGATGTTCTGCGACGTGGCGATGCCGGACGGCAGCCCGTCGTGGGCGGATCCGCGGCACGTGCTGCGCCGGGTGCTGGGTGACGCGGCCGCCATGGGATTCACCTGCTACGTGCACCCGGAGATCGAATTCTTCCTGGTGCGCGGCCTGCCCGACGACGGCAGCGTTCCGGAGCCGGCGGACCGCGGCGGCTTCTTCGACCAGGCCTCGCACGACATCGCGCCGCACTTCCGCCGCGGCGCCATCGAGTCGCTGGAGTCCATGGGCATCTCGGTGGAGTTCTCCCACCACGAGGGCGGCCCGGGGCAGCAGGAGATCGACCTGCGCTACGCCGACGCGCTGACCATGGCCGACAACATCATGAGCTTCCGGTACGTGGTGCGCGAGGTGGCCATCACCCAGGGGGTGCGGGCGTCGTTCATGCCCAAGCCGTTCGCCGACCAGCCGGGATCGGCGATGCACACGCACTTCTCGCTGTTCGAGGGGGAGTCCAACGCGTTCCACGACCCGACCGGCCAGTACCAGATGTCGGAGACCGGGCAGGCGTTCCTGGCCGGGGTGCTGCGGCATGCGCCCGAGCTCACGGCGGTGTGCTGCCAGTACGTGAACTCGTTCAAGCGCCTGGTGATCGGGGAGGAGGCCCCCACGGTGGTGACGTGGGGCCAGTCGAACCGGTCGGCGTTGATCCGGGTGCCGAACTATTCGCCGGGCCGGTCGTCCAGCCAGCGCATCGAGTTCCGGTTGCCGGACTCGGCGTGCAACCCGTACCTGATGTTCGCAGTGGTCATCGCCGCGGGATTGCAGGGCATCAAGGAGGGTTACGAGCTGCCGCCCGAGGCCGAGGAGGACGTCTCGTTCATCTCCGACCGGGAGCGGCGCGCCCTGGGCTACACCAGCCTGCCCACCTCGCTGGAGACCGCGCTGGCCGAGATGGAGTCGTCCGAGTTGGTGGCCCAGGCGCTGGGAGAGCACGTCTTCGACTTCTTCCTGCGGAACAAGAAGGCCGAGTGGGAGTCCTACCGCCGGCAGGTCACGCCGTACGAGCTCAGCCGGTACCTGTCGCTGTAGGGACTGCGGTTGGCGGGTTCACGGGGTGGTGGCGGGCGGGGCGGCGGCTCGCCTGTCGCGGGGCGGCGGGGCGGCGACTTCCTGTGCGGCGCGCGGGGCGGCGGGGCGTGGGGTGCCGGGATTCGCAGTTCGTGGCGATCTTGGTCGGTCCCACCTGCGGAAATGCGTTCAAGATCGCGACGAGGTGCGAGTTTTTCGCCGAGCGCCGGGCGCCGGGTCGCTTGGGGGCGGTCGCCGGTCGGCGGGGCGCGGGGCAGCGACTCGCCGTGCGGCGCGAGGGGCGGCGGGGCGTGGGGTGCCGGGATTCGCAGTTCGTGGCGATCTTGGTCGGGTCCACCTGCGGAAATGCGTTCAAGATCGCGACGAGGTGCGAGTTTTTCGCCGAGCGCCGAGCGCCGAGCGCCGAGTGCCGAGCGCCGGGCGCCGGGTGCCGGGCGGCTCACGGCCGGGCGAATCGCGCTAGCGTCGTGCCGGTGATCACCACGGAGCGCTTCGCCGACCCAGCCGATTTCCTGGCTGCGGTGGGTCCGTTGCTGAGCGCGGACCGCGCCCGGTCGACCGTCATCGCCACCGTGGTGACCGGCCTGGTGGTGGCGCCGGATCCGACCATGACGCCGTTGCTGCTGGTGGCCAGGGACGGCGGTGACGTGGTGGCCGTGGCGATGCGGACCCCGCCGTACCCGCTGGGGGTGCTGGCCGACCCGAACGCCGCGCGCCGCGGCGAGGCCATCACCGCGCTGGCGGCCGCGGTGCTGGCCGAGGGCCCGGCGCCCGAGGTGGCGACCGGCCCGCGGTCCGACCTGACCGATCTCGGCGCGGCGCTCACCGCGGACGGTGCCCTGGTCGCGCGCGAGCACGCGCCCATGCTGCTGTACCGGTTGGACGGGCTGATCGAGCCCCGCCGGGCCCGGGGCGCCGCGCGCCGCCTGGACGCCTCCGAACCGGCCGACCGCGACCTGATGGCCACCTGGTTCTACGACTTCCAGGTCGAGACGGGGGGCGTGCCGGCCCCGCAGGCGCCCGATCCGGATGTCCTGGTCACCCGCGAGGCGCGGGGTGCACGTCACCTGCTGTGGGTGGTGGACGGCCGGCCGGTCGCGCTCGCGGGGCATTCCGTGGTGGTGGCCGGGATGGCGCGGATCGGCCCGGTGTACACGCCGGAACCGTCGCGGCGTCACGGATACGGATCGGCGGTGACGGCGGCCGCGGTGCGGGCCGCGCACGCCGCGGGCGCAGACGAGGTGGTGCTGTTCACCGACGCCGACTACGCCCCGTCCAACGCCGTCTACCGGCGCCTGGGATTCCGCGCCGTCGAGACCTACGCCGACCTGCGCTTCGAGCCGGCGGCGCGCTGACCGGCCGGGTCAGCCGTCGGTTCCGGGGTCAGGTCGCCCGTCGGCGCGCAGGAAGCTGCAGCGCCGCGGACGCCAGCCGGGTCAGCTGCCCGGCCAGTTCGTCATCGCCGAGTGGGGAGGCGAACGTGCCGACCGCGTTGAGCATGCCGAACACCGCGTGCACGCCGGTGCGCACCTGCTCGGCGGTCCAGTCCGGGTGCACCGCGGTCAGCAGTCCGCGCCAGCGCGCCACCAGGTCGCGCTGCCGGCTGCGCAGTCGCGCGGCGTGCTGGTCGGGCAGGTGATGCACCTCCCGGACGAAGACCGCCATCAGCTCGCGGCGCTCGGCCACCGCTGCGGCGTAGTGGGCGATGTGGTCGGCGAGGGTGGCCTCGGCGATCGTCCCGGTGGTCGCCGCGGTCTCGGCGGTCCCGGCACCGTCCGCACGGCCGACACTGTCGATGATGCCGTCGATGACGGCCGCCAGCACCGCGGCCTTCGACTCGAAGTGCCGGTAGATCGCCGGGCCGGTGACGCCGGCCGCCGCCCCGATGTCATCCATCCCGACCGCGGCATAGCCGCGCCGCGCGAACAGTTCGGCGGCCGCGGCGACGATGGCCCGGCGGCGGCGCGCCCCGCGATCCGTCGATGCCGCCGCGGGCACCGGCGGCGTCGCGGGCTGTCCGGTGATCCCCGTCACCGCCGTCACCGGTGGATCCCCGTCACCGACCGTCACTCGATCACGGCGCCGCGGTCCACCCGCGGCCGCGGCACCCGCCACTTGCGAATCAGGCACGCCCGGTTGAACGCGTAGAAGCCCAGCGCGGCGCCCCGGGTGGACTGGCCGGACTTGTCACCCTTGGGGAACTTGGCCCGCACCATCCGGGACAGCCGCCGTCCGAAGATCACCGAGTCCACCACCGCGGCCAGGATCGCCACCATCAGGATCAGCGGCCCGTACGCCTGCACCGCGGGGAAGGGCAGCATCAGGGTCAGGAACGACAGCAGCGCGATCGGCAGCAGCAGGCCCGCCAGGTTGCGCCGGGAGTCCACCATGTCACGCACGTACGCCCGGACCTCGCCCTTGTCCCGGGGAAGCAGGAAGGCGTCCTCGCCGCGCATCATCCGCTCGCGGCGCTGCGCGGACAGCGTCCGTCGTTCCTCCTTGGTCAGCTTCCGGCCGCCGGTCTGCTTGGAGCGGCGGATCGCCTCACGCTGCGTCATCGGCGGCGGCGCCACCGGGCCGCGCCGTCGCTCCGACTCCCTGCGCTTCGGGGTGGGCCTGCCCTTGCCGACCACCGGCGTCGGCTCCTCGACGGTGGTGGTGACGCTATCGGAGGACTCGTCGTCGGCGGCTTTTCGGCGTAGCAGGCTCACG
>JBIQML010000506.1:0-4019 GCA_044463405.1 Nakamurella lactea
GGTCGGCGGCGGCCGCGCGGCGCCGCGCCGCGACCGGGTCCGCCGCCCCGGCCACCCGGTCGGCGACCGTGGCGCCGGGGCCGGGCAGCAGCACCCCGCCCCGGGCCCCCGCCGCCGGGGCGACCCGCCGCCGCCCGCCACGAGAGCGGCCCGGACGGCCACGGCCCGGTCCCGTCCGGTCCCCGTCGGATGTGCCGGCAGCCCCGGTCGGCGCCGGCCGGTGGGGTTGCGGACGCACCGTGCCCGGCGGGATCACCAGCGTTCCGGGCAGCCTGGCCGGCGCGTCGCCCAACATGACGACCCGCTCCCCGAACACCACACCACCGGAGTACATGCCCACACCATAGAGCACATCTACGACATCCGTTCGACCAGCAACAACGCCCGTGGCCGGAGGACACCCAGCGGGTTAGCTCGTGCGTACGAGCGACGCGCTTCGGAGCACCGCGGATGCGTGCGAGGACTCCGTATGGCTCACGCACCATCCGTCGGCTCATCGAACCGATCCGGTGCGGGGAAGCGGTGCACCTCCTGGGGCCAGTCGAGCGCGACCGCCAGCCGGCCCGCCCAGTAGCGCGCCGCATCGTCGTCGGGCACGTCGATCACGGCGAACCCGCCGAGGTGTTCCTTGGTCTCGACGTACGGCCCGTCGGTGAAGACCGGCTGCCCGGCCTTCGCCTCGACGCTGCACAGCACGGTCGAACCGTCGAGGCCGCCGTCGGAGAACACGAAGACCCCGGCGGCCTCCATCTCCGCGACCACCGCGTGCGCGGCCACGCTCTTCGCGCGTATCTCCTCCAGCGTGTGCTCGGGCACCCACTCGTCGTTGAACGAGATCAGATACTGCGTCACCGTCGTCTCCTCTCAGGTCGGCCGAGCGCGGACCCCGCGATCTCGACCTCGGCGTCGGCGGCCGGGCGGCCGCACACCAACTCCACGAACGACGCGGCCCTGATACGACACCATCGGCGACGACGAGTGTCCACGCGATCTCGCTCCGCGACCCGACGGGTCCCAAGGCATTGCCGAGTCCGGTACGCACGGCAGCCGGAAGGCCAGGTCCCGCTCGACCGCCCGCCGGTGGGGGTCTCCCGGTGATGGCTCTTCGCCGTGCGGGACGCGGTCATCACGGCACGGTATGCCAGGCAGGCATCGGCGGACCAGCCCCGTGAACCGCCCATCCCCGCCCGCTGTCCGCGGTCCATGGCAGCATCGAAGGCATGTGCGGCCGATACACCGTCACCGTCGACCCCGAGACCATCTACGGGGAGTTCGACTGTGTCGAGGACGACGATCACCGCGACCTGGTCGGCGGCGAGTACGGCGGGGACATCGCCCGCCCGCGGTACAACATCGCCCCCACGGACCAGGTGCCGGTGGTGCTGGAGCGCGCCACCGACGGCGACCGGAGCAACCCGATTCGCCGGCTGGAGCCGATGCGCTGGGGGCTGGTGCCGTCCTGGGCCAAGGACGTCTCCGTCGGCAACCGGATGTTCAACGCCCGGGTGGAGAGCCTGGTCGGCGACGAGGCGAAGTCGGCGTTCCGCACCGCGCTGCAGCGCCGCCGGTGCCTGTTGCCGGCCAGCGGCTACTACGAGTGGCGCGCGCTCGACCGGGCGCCCTCCGGTGCCAAGGGCGGCTCCCGCGGTCGGGGCAAGCCCGCCAAGCAGGCCTACTACATCACCCCGGCGGACGGGTCGCTGATGGCGTTCGCGGGCCTGTGGGAGTTCTGGCGGTCGCCGGACGGCGAGCCGGTCCGATCGACCACCGTCATCACGGTTCCGGCCGCCGGCGCCATGACGGACATCCACGATCGGATGCCGCTGGTGCTGCCGCGATCCTCCTGGGACGCCTGGCTCCGGTTGGACGCGGGCGGCGAGGCGGTGACGGAGTTGCTGCGGCCATCGTCCGACGAGGTGATGGACGCCATGGAGTTGCGCCCGGTGGGCGACCGGGTCGGCAACGTGCGCAACGACGATCCCGACCTGATCGAGCGGGTCGAACCTGCGGTGGCACTGGACTATCCGGCGCCGGAGGCGAGCGCGGTCGAGGAGGACCAGCCGACCCTGCTGTAGTGCCGTGCGGGAGACCCGGCGGTGACGGGACACCGCAGCAAACCCCGCGTGCGCGCGGGCGGCCGTTCAGGACGCGGCGATGGGCGCGAACCGGGCGCGCGCCACCCGGGCCAAGTCTTGCGGAGCGAGTTCCACCTGGAGCCCGCGCCGCCCGGCGCTGATGTAGATCGTCGGGAAGGCCTGCGCCGAGGCGTCGATGACCGTCGGCAGTGCCTTGCGCTGCCCGAGCGGGCTGATCCCGCCGGCCACGTAGCCGCTGGACCGTTCGGCCTCCGCGACGTCCGCCATGGCGGCCTTCTTCCCGCCCAGTGCCGTGGCCAGCGCCTTCAGGTCCAAATGCCCGGCCACCGGCACCACACCGACCGCGAGTCCCCGCCGTCCGCCACCGCCGAGCCCCTCGACGGATGCCACCAGGGTCTTGAAGACGCGCGCCGGGTCCAGGTCGAGCGCTGCGACGGCCTCGTCACCGAACGCGGTGGACCGCGGGTCGTGATGGTAGGGGCGCACGGTGTGGGCGACCTTCGCGCGGGTCAGCGCCGCGATCGCAGGGGTGGGGGCACCGGCCATGCCCGCAGGGTGCCATACCCGCACCGGCACGCCGTCACACGGTGCGCCCTTCGGCGGTGACGGTGTCCCGGCGAACCCCGTCACCGCCGAAGGCTGCTCAGCCCAGCCCGTTGTCGCTGACCCACTTGGCGGCCACGTCGGCCGGATCGGCCTTGGTGTCCTGGGCGACCTTCTGCATCTCGGTCAGCGCCTCGGTGGTGAGCTTGGCGGACACCGCGTTGAGGGTGTCCTTGACGGTCGTGGTGGCGACCGACTTGGCGATCAGCGGCACCACGTTCTGGGCCTGGAACATGTTCTTGGTGTCCTTGAGCACCACGAAGTTGTTCTCTGCGATGGCCGGGTTGGTGGTGAAGATGTCCGTGGCCTGCACCAGCCCGGTCTTGAGGGCCTTGACCGTCACCGGACCTCCGGAGTCCGCCAGCACCTTGAAGTTCTTGAACGTCACGCCGTAGACCTTCTTCAGGCCCTGGGGTCCGTATGGACGGGTCTGGAACTCGCTGGACCCGCCCAGGGTCATCTGCCCCGCTACCGGGGCCAGGTCGCCGATGGAGGTCAGGTTGTACTTGTCGGCGGTGGCCTTGGTCACCGTGATCGAGTCCTGGTCCGTGGCGGAGGACTTGTCCAGCACGGTCAGCGAGTCGGGCAGCGCCTTGACCAGCGCGTTGTACACGTCGTCCGGGCTGGTGGCCTTCGAGTCCTTGTCGTAGTAGGCCAGCAGCCCGCCGGTGTACTCCGGCAGCAGGTTGATCGAGCCGTCCTTCATCGCCTTGAGGTAGATCTCGCGAGAGCCGATGTCCAGGTGCGTCGAGACGTCCACGCCCTTGGCCTTCAGCGCCGCCGCGTACACCTCGGCCAGCAGCTCGGCCTCCAGGAAGTTCGCCGAGCCGATGACGATCGGGCCGCCGGCGGGCTCCGACGCCGACCCGGACGCGGAACCCGACGCGCTACCGGGCGCCGAGCCCGACGCGCTACCGGACGCCGAACCGGACCCCCCGGAGGCGCCACTGGAGGCCGCAGAACCCGAACCGGCCGACGCCGAGGAGCCCGAGGACGCTGATGATGCCGAGGATCCGGCCGATGCCGATGATGCCGATGATGCCGAGGATCCGGCCGACGCCGACGGCGCGCTGCCGCTTCCGGCGGACCCGCCTCCGGACGATCCGGAGGACAGCGGATTGGAACTGCTGCCACAGGCGGCCAGCACCAGGCTCCCGGCCAGCATGACCGCCACCGCGGCCAGACGCTTGTTGATCACTGAGGTTCTCCCTGCCTATCGATGAACACATCCCGCCGCGCCATGGGCGCCCCGGGCCGTACGTCACGTGGTCGCCGGCACCACAACCTCGGCGCGGTCGGCCGCCGATCGCCGCGTTCGCG
>JBIQML010000507.1:0-4008 GCA_044463405.1 Nakamurella lactea
GGACAGCATCCTGCTGGTCGTGACGGCGGTCGCGCTGGGTGGCCTGGACATCTACGGCGGCACCGGCCGGATCTCGAGTGTCGTGCTGTCGCTGGTCCTGATCGGTGTCCTGCAGGACGGCATGGGCCTGCTGAACGTGGACACCACCGTGCAGACGATCGTGATCGGTCTGCTGCTCATTCTCAGTCTGTCGGTGTCCCGGTTGCTCACAGGTGCCCGGGGATCGGCGCTTCCGCAGTTCCTCCGCAGGAGCGCCCGCGCATCGAAACGCAGTTGATAGTCCCGTCGTCCCCGACCAAGGAGAGTGCCATGACCGAACACAACGAACACGACCTGCACGCCGACACCGAGACCCCGGCGGGAGGGCTGAGCCGTCGAGGATTCCTGTCCGGGTCCCTGGCCGCCGGCGGGCTCGCCCTGCTGGCCGCCTGCGGATCGTCGGGCGGCACGGGCAGCTCGGGCAGCTCAGCGGGATCCGGGGCCGGTTCCGGCAGCGCGGGGGCCAGCGGGTCCGCCAGCGGCTCCGCGGGCAGTGCGAGTGCGGGCAGCGCGAGTGCGGGCAGTGCGGCTTCGGGTAGCGCCAGCGCGGGTCGCGCGAGTGCGAGCGCGAGCAGCGCCGGAAGCGCGGCATCGGGCAGCGCCAGCGCCCCCGCCGACTGGGCCAAGGGCCTGACCATGGTGAACGTGCCCAAGTGGACCACGTTCCCCTACTTCCAGCAGTGCAACGCCGGCGCCAAGAAGGCCTGCGACGAACTCGGCGCGACGGTCACCTACACCGGGCCGACCTCGGCCGACGCCGAGCAGCAGGTGGCGACTCTGCAGAAGGTCGTCGCCCAGCGTCCGGACATCATCCTGCTGTCGGCGATCGAGCCGAACAACGTGGCCGGCGTGCTGACCAGCGCCCGCAAGCAGGGGATCACCGTGGTCACCTACGACGCGGACTGCGCCGCCGATGCCCGCGACCTGTACTGCAACCAGTTGACCTACGAGACCGCCGGCAAGGCGTACCTGGACGCGGCCCTGATGGACGACCCGTCCGGCGGCAAGATCGTCTTCATGGCGGCGACCCCGACGACGGCGAACCACATGGGCCAGATCAACGCCATGAAGAAGCTGATCTCGCAGGGTGGCAAGTACAAGGTGTTCACCGCCGGCAAGACCTACTTCGTCAACGACGATGTGACCAAGTCCGTGGACACCATGACCAACATCATGCAGACCGATCCCAGCGTCAAGTTCATGATCTCGGGATCAGCGGTGAGCGTGCCCGCCGCCGCGCAGGCCATCGAGACGGCCGGCAAGCAGGGCAAGGTGTTCACCACCGGAGCCGCGCTTCCCGACGACATCAAGAAGTACCTCGAGGACGGGTCCCAGAAGGCGTTCGTGTTCTGGAGCGGGGAGAACCTGGGGTACATGGCCGCGTACGCGGCGGCGCTGATTCACCAGGGCAGGCTGAAGCCGGCCAAGGGCGTCAGCTTCAAGGCGGGCTCGCTGGGCACCTTCACGGTCGGAGCCGACAACATCGCCCCCTACGACCGGCCGTTGACCTACACGAAGGACAACATCGACCAGTACACCTCGTGAGCCGATCGGAGCCGGTGTGCCGAACCGCCCCGTCGGCCGGGCGGCACACCGGGCTCCGGCGTCGTTGAAAGTGTGAGTGATGACGGCATCTTCGCCCGAAGCCGGGCTCCGGGAGGCGGACCGCGGCGACATCCGGCTGTGCGCCACCGACGTGACCAAGCGGTACGCCGCGGTCACGGCGCTGGACGGCGCGAACCTGACGGTGCGCCGCGGTGAGGTGCACGCCCTGCTGGGCGCGAACGGTGCCGGAAAGTCGACCCTGGTCAAGGTCATCACCGGCGTCATCACCCCGGACAGCGGGACGATCGAACTCGATGGCGACCAGGTGAGCTTCCGGACCGCCCGCGCGGCCCGCGATGCCGGGGTCGCGACCGTCTTCCAGGATCCCCCGCTGTTCCCGCAACTGGACGTCGCCGAGAACATCACCGCCGGCATGGCGCCCAGGACCCGGATCGGCACCATCGACCGGCTCGGCGCTCGCCGGGAGGCCCAGAAGATCCTTGACCGGCTGGGAATCTCGCTGCCACCCGGAAGGCTGGTGCAGACCCTGTCGGCCGCCGAGCGGGAGTTCGTGGCCATCGCCCGCGCCCTGCGGGTCGAGTCCAAGGTGCTGATCCTCGACGAGCCGACGGCGTCCCTGACCCCGGACGACACCGGCCGGCTGTTCGAGGTGGTGCGCCGATACCGGGACGACGGCGGTGCCGTGCTGTTCATCTCGCACCGCATGGAGGAGATCCGCGAGATCGCCGACCGGATCACCATCTTCCGGGACGGCACGGATGTGTTCTCCGGACCGGCGAGCAGCCTGACCGACGAACAGATCATCGAGCGGATGCTCAACCAGGACCGCACCCGGATCGCCACCGAACTTCCGGACGACGGGGCAGGCCGCCGGGGGGACGTCGTGCTGTCGGTGCAGGGCCTGAATGCCGGGCCGCGGGTGCGCGACGTGTCGTTCGACCTGCGCGGTGGTGAGATCGTCGTCATCGCCGGACTGGTCGGATCGGGGCGCAGCGAGACGCTGGAGACCATCGTCGGCCTGCGGCCGGAGACGTCGGGTCGCGTCCGGGTTCGCGGGCACGCGCTGCGCCGACGGTCGCCCCGCGCGATGTCGCGGCGCGGCGTCGTCCTGGTGCCGGAGGACCGCGACGTCCAGGGCCTGGTGTACGGATTCGGGATCAGCGAGAACATCGGGATGGGCGGCGCCAACCGCACCAGCCGATACGGGTTGCTGCGGCGCGGCAGGGAACGGAAGGCGGCTTCGGAGCAGATGGCCGCGCTGTCCGTGCGCGCCGCCGGGACCGAGGCCGACGTCGCGTCGCTGTCCGGCGGCAACCGGCAGAAGGTGGTGCTCGGAAAGTGGCTGGCCACCACACCGTCGGTGATGCTGCTCGACGAGCCCACCAAGGGCGTCGACGTCGGCGCGAAGGCCGAGATCCACGCGATCCTGCGCCGTCTCGCCCGTGACGAGGGCATGGCGGTGCTGGTGGTGTCCTCCGATCTGGAGGAGGTGCTGGGACTGGCCGACCGCGTGCTGGTGATGCGGGAAGGGCACATGGTCGCCGAACTGTCCGGCGCCCAGGCGACCGAACGGGCCGTCATGACCGCGGCGTCCATCGCCCAGGTGCCCGAATCCCGGAACGGGTCGGAATCGTCGGCCGGCCTGCAGAACACGACCGAAGGGACGGCCGGGCAGTGAGCGCCAGCATTCTCGTGGTCGGCGACGGCTACATGCCCGCCGACAGCTTCGCCCCCGCGCTGCGGGCCGCCGGCCTGCTCAATGCGGCGGACCTGCGCGAGATCGACCCCTCGCTATCGGCGCAGCTGCCCGGACTTCGCGAATATCAGGGCTCACCGAAGCAGATCTCGGACTGGCTCGACGGGCACGCCGTGCTGTGCGTGCACGCCGCGCCCGTCACCCGCGAACTGCTCGCCGCGCATCCCGGCGTCCGGCTCGTCGCCTGCGCCCGGGGCGGCCCGGTCAACATCGACCTGCAGGCCGCGCAGGACCTGGGAGTCACCGTCACCACCACCCCTGCCAAGAACGCGCCGGCGGTCGCCGACCTCACCGTGTGCATGATCATCATGCTGCTGCGTCGCGTGCTTCCGGCGGCGCTGTCTCTCAGGACCCTGGCCGGCCGGGGTGAGGTCGAGTTCGACTCGACCTTCATCGGCAGCGGGTGGATGGCCGGCGAGCCGCGCGGCCGGACGCTCGCCCTGATCGGCGTCGGCAACGTCGCCCGGCAGGTGGCGCCGCTGGCGTCGGCCCTGGGCATGCGCCTGGTCGGGTTCGACCCCTATGCGCCGCCGGAGGTCGCCACGCTCGGCATCCGGCTGGGAGAGCTGGAGGAGGTCCTCGGCGAGGCGGACGTGGTGAGCCTGCACGCCAGGGCGACCCCTGAGACCCGGCACCTGATCGACGCG
>JBIQML010000508.1:0-3999 GCA_044463405.1 Nakamurella lactea
GATATCAACTTCAACTCAAGAGGGTATGAGAAACGGGCGCCGGGTTTTCACCCGCCGCCCGTTCAAAACTCTTGGGGACCTAGTTTTCGATTCCGTCTGACATGTTCATCCTCCTCCACTGAGCATATCATCTTGGGGACACAAAGTTGCGCCAGGTCGACTCAACCTTGTCTTTCCCATACGCAAGGATAGACCGGCTGACCCCGAGTTTGCATCTGTCACGCCCGGCGTTCCCTGAGAAGTCCGATCGGACGATTGTCACGCGAACCTCCTCGTCGTTCACTGAGTTCGTCGCCCTCGTTGCCGGCCAGCGGCTTGCAGAGAACATCCGAGTTCTCGGCCGCACCCGTCAAGGAGGTGATTCGCATGAGCGAGTCAGAAGCCACACCGTCCGCGAACAGCCTGGGCTACGGGCCGGTGAAGACGCTCGCCGTGAGACTGAACGAGTCGACCCGCGCGCAGCTGGACATCATCGCCCAGCTCAACGACCGCACGGTCACCGACGAGATCCGTCTGGCGATCGAGGCGTGGATCGAGAGGACCAAGTCCGATCCCTCCACGCTGCAGCGCGCGCAGTTCGTGCGCGACGAGATCGAGCGCGAGGCCGCCACCAAGCGCGACGCCATCGCGGCGATCTTCGAGGCGGACCCGTCGACCAAGAGGAACCCGCGAGGGAAGCAGGTATCTTCGGACGCCTGAACATCGGCAACCGCCTCCGGGATCGAGAACCGTCGAGTTCTCTCCCGGAGCGGTTGCCGATCAGTACACCGCTCCCCACTCCAGCACTCGTTGCTGCGCTGCGGCTTTCGCAGGAGAACCAGATGGTTCGCCGGCCGCTTGCAGCAAGGAGAAGAAGCAATGGTCAAAGGGATCTACGTCCCCGCCGACGGGGACGAGCCGCTCGAGGTTCGCGAGTTCAACGGGCTCGAGGACTACCAGCGGGCCGTCGAGGGCTGGATCGAGCCGGTCGATGTGCTGGACCTTGGCATCACCATCTATGTCATCGAGGAAGGATTGCTGCGGCACTTGCCGTTCAACTCCCGCGCCACGTTCCTGTGGTGGTACCACGGGCCGGCTGCCAGGCAGAGCGCGATGCTCGTTGGCAACGCCGTGATCGTGGGCATGCCCGACGAGCAGGTCAAGTCCGTTGGAGTGGTGTTTCGGGCTGGTGATCCTTCGTCGGCTGGCTAGGCGCTGATGGGGAGGATGTCGGTGGTCACCTCCTTGGTGCCGGGGTGGGTCATCGCGTTGGTTTTGGCGAGGAGCTCGAGGCTGAAGTAGCGGCGCTGCTCGGCCCATTCGTCGTGCTGCTCGGCCAGGACGGCTCCGACGAGACGGACGATCGCGTCGCGGTTCGGGAAGATCCCGACGACGTCGGTGCGGCGGCGGATCTCCCGGTTTAGGCGCTCGTTCGGGTTGTTCGACCAGACTTGCCGCCAGAGTTCCGTGGGGAAGCCGGTGAAGGCGAGGATGTCTGCTCTCGCCTCATCGAGATGAGATGCGACTGCGGGCAGCTTCTCGGTGAGCGCGTCGAGGACGCGGTCGAACTGCGCATGGACCTCCTCGGCGGAGGCTTGGTCGTAGATCGTGTGCAGCAGCGTCTTCACCCAGGGCCAGGAGCTCTTCGGCGTGATCGTCATGAGGTTCGCGGCGTAGTGGGTGCGGCAGCGCTGCCAGGTCGCGCCGGTCGTCGCGCCGATCGCCGCGACCAGCCCGGCGTGAGCGTCGGAGGTGACGAGCTGCACCCCGGTGAGGCCGCGGGCGGTCAGGTCGCGCCAGAAACCCAGCCAGCCGGCCCCGTCCTCGACGGACGCGACCTGCAGGCCCAGAACCTCCCGGTAGCCGTCGGCGTTGACGCCGGTCGCGACCATCACCGCGACCTTCACCACCCGGCCGCCCTCCCTCACCTTCATGGTCAGGGCGTCGGCGGCGACGAATCGGTAGGGCCCGGCATCGAGCGGACGGGTCCGGAACGCCTTGACCTGCTCGTCCAGCGACGCGGCCATCTCGGACACCTGGGACTTCGACATCGACGTGATCCCGAGCTGGGCGACGAGGCCCTCCATCCGCCGGGTCGACACCCCGAGCAGGTAGCTGATGGCGACAACCGAGATCATCGCCTGCTCCGCCCGGCGGCGGCGTTCCAGCAGCCACTCCGGGAAGTACGTGCCCTGCCGCAGCTTCGGGATCGCGACATCGATCGTCCCGGCCCGGGTGTCGAAGTCGCGGTGCCGGTAGCCGTTGCGGCGGTTGACACGGTCGTCGGACACCGTCCCGTAGGCGGCGCCGCAGACGTTGTCCGCGTCCGCGGACAACAGCGGGTTGATGAACGTCTGGAGCATGGAGCGCAGCAGGCCAGGGCTGGCCTGCGCGAGGTGCTCCTCGAGAAAACGGGCAGGGTCGATACTGGGCGCGACGGTCATCGCGGCGGTCCTTTCGAGAGGGATGTAGGAGTTCCTCGAAGGATCACGCGGTGACCGTCCTCGTATTCAGGACGGGCTACTCACCGCTTGAGCCGTACACCACTCCGCCGGACGCCACTGACGAGCACGGCGGCACCCCCGATGCGCCTGCCGAGGTCATCGAGCTCCTGACGGCGCCTGGCCCATTTGCGGTGCTGGTCGAGGCCGGCGGGGATCCTGCCTGGTACACCGATCCGGTGAGCAAGCTCTCGTCCGTGGTGATGCCACTCGTGAGCGGGGAGCCGAACTGGTACCTGAGCTCGGCGCCGTACGAGGACTACTTCTCGGCCGCGGTCTGGGCGATGGTGCTGCTCGAGCGGTGGGCGGAGGCGATAGCTACCAAGATCGCACCCGCAGCCGCCCTCCCGGAACACCTGAAGGCGTTCATCACGCCCGGTTCGTAGGCGCTCGGCGCCAGTTCCGGAGTCCGCCAGGACTCCTGGGCTGGCGCCTTCTTCATGCTCGCGGAGCACCCTTAGGCACCGTCTACTGGGGGCAACCGATTTCCGCGGCGGCTGCCAAACTGGACCCCATGGCTGAGCAGGATTGGCCGGACCTTGAGTCCGTGCGCGAAGAAGCGGGACTCCACCTTCATTGGCAAGGTCGCCGGTCCTATAGATCGCTCGTTCCAGCCCCTCGCGTCCTTGAGCGAGACGAGGAATTGTCCTTCCAGCCTGAGCGCGGCGACAACCTGATCATCGAAGGCGACAACCTGCAGGTCATGGTTTCTCTTCGATCTCAGTATTCGGAATCCTTCGACGTCGTGTACATCGATCCGCCCTACAACCGCGGTGGCAATGACTTCCGATACAGCGACGCCCGCTTTCAGGATCCAGATGCGGATGGTAGCGACGCAGCCTACGTCTCCAATGTCGACGGCGGCCGCCATACAAAGTGGCTCAACTACATGGCGCCCCGCCTCGTCGCCATGAAATCCCTGATGGCGGAACACGGTGTGATCTTCGTCTCCATCAACGACATTGAACTCGGTCGGCTTCTCATGCTGATGGATGAGATTTTCGAGGAGAAGAACCGGATCGGCGTCATCACTTGGCGCGGCTCCGCAGACAACAACCCGTCTCGGATCCAAGTCGAGCACGAGTACATCGTTTGCTACTCCAAAAACATCGCCCAGGTGGCGAAGGCATGGACGACACCTGCCGACGACATGCGGGACACTCTCATCGAGCAGTACGAGCAACTCGTCATCGATGAACCCGACCATGAGCGGAGAGCTAAAGAGTGGGGTTCGCTAGTTCGGGCGAACGGCCGGGATTCCCTTGGTCGGCTGGCGCGCTACACACACCTGGACGACAAGGGTCCTTACCAGGTCGCCTACCGCGTTCACAATCCTAAGAAGGGCGGCTACGAGTACGGCGTCACCAAGAAAGGAGTTGTGCCAAGCCCCAAGGCACGAGGCACCTATCGGATGCCTGCCAACGGGTATCGATTCCCTCCGCAGACTATGCAGCGATACATCGACGAAGGTCTAGTGGTGTTTCCCCGCCGCCTGGATCAGATCGTCCAGATGAAGGAC
>JBIQML010000509.1:0-3998 GCA_044463405.1 Nakamurella lactea
GACACCATGGTGCACGATCTGGTGCTGGACACCGGGGCCACCACCGGCCGGCTGGCGCCGGGCGAGTCCGGCACCATCGACGCCGGCGTGGTGGGCCGCGACATCTCCGGCTGGTGCTCGATCGTGGGCCACCGGCAACTGGGCATGGTCATGCGGATCACCGTCACCGGCCTGCCGTCCACCTCCGCCGGTGCCGGCGCGACGCCGACGACCGGCGCCGCATCCGGCAGCGCCGGCAGCGCCGGCATGACCGGCAGCGCCGGCATGGCCGGCATGGACCACCCGGGCGGCACCGCCGACACCGGCTCGGCGGCATCGCTGCTGGACCTCATGGCCGAACCGCCCGCGGGATTCACGGCGCACGACGCGACGCTTCCGCCGGTCGGGCCGGGCACCGTGCACCACGTCACGCTGACCGTCACCGACACCGTCACCGAGGTGGCACCCGGTGTGCGGCAGACGTTGTGGACCTATGGCGAGAACGGCAAGCCGGGCACCATGCCGGGCCCGACGCTGCACGGCAGGGTGGGCGACACCTTCGTGGTGCACCTGGTCAACGACGGCGACATGGGTCACTCGGTGGACTTCCATGCCGGAGAACTGGCACCCGACGAGCCGATGCGCACGATCGACCCGGGCCAGTCGCTGGACTACACGTTCACCGCAACCAGGGCCGGCATCTGGCTCTACCACTGCTCCACGATGCCGATGAGCGCGCACATCGCCAACGGGATGTTCGGCGCGGTGGTGATCGACCCGCCCGACCTGGCGCCCGTCGCGAAGCAGTACGTGCTGATCTCCTCCGAGCTGTACCTGGGAGCGCAGGACGGGACGGTGGACGTCGACAAGGTGAACGCCAGGCGCCCGGATGCGGTGGTGTTCAACGGGTATGTGAACGGCTACGACGCCCACCCGTTGACCGCCACCGCCGGCCAGCGCATTCGGATCTGGGTGCTGGACGCCGGCCCCAACGAGCCGCTGGCCTTCCACGTGGTCGGCACCCAGTTCGACACGGTGTTCTCCGAGGGCGCGTACCTGCTGCGTCCCGGCAACCCGGAACACGGTGGCAGCCAGGTGCTCTCGCTGCAGCCGGCGCAGGGCGGCTTCGTGGAGCTGACCCCGCCGCAGCCCGGGCACTACCCGTTCGTCTCGCACATCATGTGGGGCGCCGAGCACGGCGAGCACGGCATCCTGGCGGTCGGCTCGCCCTAGCCGGCACCGCCCTCGGCGACCCGCTCCTTGTCGCCGTTCCGGTCGTCGCCCATGTGCAGCGGCCAGGACATGGCGAACCTGGTCAGCAGCTGGCGTTCCCGCACGCTCTCCTCGGTCAGGTCGTGCAGCCGGGCATGCAGCAACTGGCCCAGCGACACGATGCCCAGCAGGCTGTGCGGGGCGTCCCGGTCCAGCACCGGTACCATGGTGATCTGGTGCTCGGCCATCAGGTAGGAGACGTGCCGCAGCGTGTCGTCGTCGTGGGCGGTGACGGGGCCGGGCAGCATGACCTCGCCGATGGTGCCGTCGGCGCCGCTGGAGCGGGCCGTGAGCAGGATCCCCAGCGTGACGATGCCCTGCAACTGCCCGTCCTCGGAGGCCACCGGGTACAGCCGCTGCGCGTGGGTCTCCTTGGCCGACAGCACGGACCGGGCCGTGTCGGCCAGCGGGTCATCCGGGCGCAGCACCAGCGGATCGGTCGTCATCACCTGCTCGACGAAGAACGCCTCCAGCGGGTCGGTGGAGTACTCCCTGGTCAGGTGCAGCCCGCGCCGGGCGATCTTCTCGGTGAGCACCGAGCGCTTGAGGATCAGCGTGGAGATGGCGAACGCGGCGGTGGCCGAGATCAGCAGCGGCACGACGGTGGACCAGGCGTGCGTGAGCTCCAGGGTGAACAGCACCCCGGTCAGCGGCGAGCGCATCACGCCGCCGACCACCGCGGCCAGGCCCATCATGGCCCAGAACCCGGGGAACACGTCCGGCAGCACGGTTCCGGCCAGCGCGCCCAGCGAGCCGCCGATCATGAACACCGGCGCCAGCACGCCGCCCGAGGTTCCCGAGCCGAGCGACAGCGACCAGATCAGCGTCTTGACCACCAGGATGCCGATGATCAGGCTCATCCCGGCCTTCCCGGTCAGCAGCTCGTCGATCACGTCGTAGCCGACGCCCAGCGCCCTGGGTTCGATCAGGCCGCCGATGCCGATGATCACCCCGCCGATCGCCGGCCACCACATCCAGTGGATGGGCAATCGCCGGAACCCGTCCTCGGCCAGGTACACCAGGTAGGTGGCCCCGACGGCGAGCAGGCCGCCGATCAGGCCGGCGATCACGCACAGCGCGTTGACCCCGGCGGAGAAGCTGGAGACCCCTTCGGTGACGGGGAAGATCGGGGCGGTGCCCAGAATGGCGCCGCGCACCACGGTGGCGACCACCACGGAGGCCACCACCGGCACGAAGCTGCGCGGCCGCCACTCGAACAGCAGCAGTTCGACGGCCAGCAGCACCGCGGCCATCGGCGAGTTGAAGGTGGCGGCCATGCCGCCGGCGGCGCCGGCCACCAGCAGGGTCTTGCGCTCGTCGGCGGACAGCCGCAGCAGTTGCGCCAGCATCGATCCGACCGCGCCGCCGGTCATGATGATGGGGCCCTCGGCGCCGAACGGACCGCCGGTGCCGATGGTGACGGCCGCCGACACCGGCTTGAGCACCGCCACTCTCGGCGCCACCTTGCTGCCGCCGGTGAGGATCGCCTCGATCGCCTCGGGCATGCCGTGGCCGCGGATCTTCTCCGACCCCCAGCGGGCCATGATGCCCACCACCAGCCCGCCCGCGGTCGGCGCGGCCAGCACCAGCCACCAGGCGTGGTCCTGACCGCCGGGCGCCACCAGGCTGGATTCCCACCGCTGGTAGAACACCAGGTTGGTGACCAGGCCGATCAGGTGCAGCAGCACCCACGCGGCCAGCGCGGAGGCGCCGCCCACCAGCAGCGCCCAGAAGCTGATCAGCAGCATCCGGGGGCCGACGGTGAAGTCGCCCAGGTGCTCGGTGCGGTGCGAGGGGTGATGGACCGGAACGGCGCCGGCCGGGTGCTCGGGCTCGGTGTGGTGCGCGTGATCGGCGTCGCCCGATGGTTCGCCGGTCATGCCCACGTCCCGTCATCCTTCCATGGACGCGGCGAAACGGATAACCGGCGGTCGGGCGGGCGCCCCGTGCGGCGGTGACGGAGTGCACCCAACGCCCGGGTACCGCAGCGGCTCGCCGCTCACCGTCGGCAGCGGCTCGCCGCTCAGCGCCGGCGGCGCCAGTTTGTCACCGCGAACTGCGTCAGCCCGACCGCGACCAGCGCCCATACCGTGGCGGCGATCCAGAAGAACACCAGCGAGATGGTGGCCAGCGCCGGCATGGACAGCTCGGCGCCGGTCACCCAGGTGGCCGAGGAGTACATGCCCAGCGGGAACACCGCCGACCACCAGACGCCGGCGAACCGCAACGATCCCGCGCGCTGGTCGACCCGCCAGATCTCCGCGTACAGCAGCACCGGGATCCACAGGCTGGCCACCACCCACAGCACCAGCGTCGCCGGGCCGAGCCAGCCGTCCAGCGGACCGGTTGATCCGAGCGCGTCGCTGGCCCGCAGCAGGTGCGCGCCGGCCAGCGTGGCGATGGCCAGGGCCCCCATCAGGATCCAGCTGTCCGGGGTGACCATGTCCGGCCGGAACGGCACCACCACCACCGCACGCCAGGCGATCAGCCAGGTGACCGCCGCGTACAGGGCTATGCCGACCAGCCACAGCACCACGCCGACGACCACCAGCGCCCGGGCACGCTGGATGATCGCCAGGTCCGCCGCTGTGGTCGCCAGGCCCGAGGTCCCCACGCTCACCAGCAGCCAGGCGCCGTGCGCGTGGTCGCGCAGGTCCGCCCGCGGACGGGATCGGACGTCCCGGGCGCCGAGCGGGATCAGCACCAGCCAGCCGACGGCGCCCAGCGCACCCAGCGCCCACACCGCG
>JBIQML010000510.1:0-3971 GCA_044463405.1 Nakamurella lactea
TGGGCGCCGCGATCAACACCGGCGGCGTCACTCGCGGCGACTCGGTGGCCGTGATCGGTTGCGGCGGGGTGGGCGCGGCCGCCATCGCCGGCTCCCGGCTGGCCGGTGCCGAAACCATCATCGCGGTGGACATCGACCCCAAGAAGCTCGCCACCGCAACGGAACTCGGCGCCACCCACACGATCGACAGCAGCAGCGCGGACGTCGTCACCGCCGTGCAGGAACTGACCGGAGGCAACGGCGCCGACGTGGTAATCGACGCGGTGGGCCGGCCGGAGACGTGGGAGCAGGCCTTCTACGCGCGGGACCTGGCCGGCACCGTGGTGCTGGTCGGGGTGCCCACCCCGGAGATGAGGGTGCCGGACCTGCCGCTGCTGGACCTCTTCGGCCGCGGCGGGGCGCTCAAGTCGTCGTGGTACGGAGACTGCCTGCCGTCCAGGGACTTTCCCATGCTGATCGAGTTGTACCTGCAGGGCAGGCTGCCGCTGGATGCGTTCGTGTCCGAGACCATCGGCATCGGTGACGTGGAGGCCGCGTTCGGCAAGATGTCCACCGGAGAGGTGCTGCGCAGCGTGGTGGTGCTGGACGAGGCCGCGGCCGGGAAGGGCGGGTCATGACAATCGTTCCGGAGTCGTGGTTCTGTCGCCGCGCGATGGCGCGTCCTGGCACCCACGACTCGTCGAGGGTGGGCACGGCGGGACGGCCGAGCGCATGACGGCCCGCATCGACCATGGCGTCTCCTCCGGCACGTTCTCCCTGGACGGCCAGACCTTCGACGTGGACAACAACATCTGGGTGGTCGGCGACGACGAGGCGTGCGTGGTGATCGACGCGCCGCACCGGGTGGACGACGTGCTGTCCGTGGTCGGCGACCGGACGGTGACGGCGATCGTGTGCACCCACGCTCACGACGACCATGCGCGCATCGCCCCCGAACTGCGCCGGAGGCTGGGCGCCCCGGTGCTGCTGCACCCGGACGACCTGCCGGTGTGGCGGCTCACCCACCCGGACGTCGATCCGGACGGGAGCCTGGCCGACGGTCAGCTGATCACGGCCGCGGGCACGGAGTTGCGGGTGCTGCACACCCCGGGGCACTCCCCCGGGTCGGTGTGCCTGTACGCCGAGGACCTGGGCGCCGTCTTCACCGGCGACACGCTGTTCTCCGGTGGGCCGGGCGCGACCGGGCGCAGCTTCTCCGACCACGACACGATCCTCGCCTCGATCCGGAACAGGCTGCTCACGTTGCCGCCGGACACCGTGGTGCACACCGGGCACGGGGAGTCGACCACCATCGGGGCCGAGGCCAGCAACATCACCTGACCCCGACGCCAGGACCGTCACCCGGCCCCCGACGCCCGGACCGTCACCTGGCCCCGACGCCAGGAGGTAGCCCGAAGTTGTCGGGACACGCCGGCAAATTCGGGCTACCTGGCGCAACTTCGGGCTACCTCCGGGCGGGTCGAACGCCGGGCCCGGCCGGGCGCGGCCCAGGAAGCGCTTGTGTGCCTGTCGTGGCGGCATGGCGCCACCTCAGACTCACAAGCGCGCGAGCGGCCGCGGCACAAGCGCGCGATCGCCGGCGCCGTCAGCCGGCCAGGAACGTCAGCAGGTCCGTGCGGGTCAGCACCCCGACCGGCTTCCCGTCCTCCACCACCATCACCGCGTCCGCGTCGTGCAGCAGCTCCCGCGCCGCCGACACGTCCTCGCCGGAGCCGACCAGCGGGAACGCCGGCGCCATGTGCGCGCGCACCGCGTCCGCCGGGGACGCCTTGCCGGAGAACAGCGCCTCCAGCAGGTCCCGGTCCGTCACCGATCCGACGACCTCGCCGGCCATCACCGGGGGCTCGGCGGACACCACCGGCATCTGCGACACCCCGTACTCGTGCATGATCGCCACCGCGTCCCGCACCGTCTCGATCGGGTGGGTGTGCACCATGGACGGCAGCGATCCGGTCTTGCGCCGCAACACCTCTCCCACCGTGCGATGCCCGCTCGGCTCGACGAATCCATAGGACGACATCCAGCTGTCGGAGAAGATCTTGGACAGGTAGCCGCGCCCGCCGTCCGGCAGCAGCACCACCACCACGTCGTCGGCCGTCAACTCCGAGGCCAGCCGCAGCGCCGCCACCACCGCCATGCCGCAGGACCCGCCGACCAGCAGCCCCTCCTCGCGCGCCAGCCGCCGGGTCATCTCGAACGAGTCGGCGTCCGACACCGCGATCACCCGGTCGGCCACCTCGCGGTCGTAGGCCGAGGGCCAGAAGTCCTCGCCGACGCCCTCCACCAAGTAGGGCCGGCCGGTGCCGCCGGAGTACACCGACCCCTCCGGGTCCGCGCCGATCACCTGCACGCGCCCCTCGGAGGCGTCCTTGAGGTACCGCCCGGTCCCGGAGATGGTTCCGCCGGTGCCGACGCCGGCCACGAAATGCGTGATGCGGCCGTCGGTGTCGTTCCAGATCTCCGGCCCGGTGGACTCGTAGTGGCTGGCCGGGTTGTTGGGGTTGGAGTACTGGTCGGGCTTCCACGCACCGTCGATCTCGCGCACCAGCCGGTCGGACACCGAGTAGTAGGAGTCCGGGTCCTCCGGGGCGACCGCGGTCGGGCAGACCACCACCTCGGCCCCGTACGCTCGCAGCACGTTGCGCTTGTCCTCGCTGACCTTGTCGGGGCAGACGAACACGCACCGGTAGCCGCGCTGCTGGGCGACCAGTGCGAGCCCGACACCGGTGTTGCCGCTGGTGGGCTCGACGATGGTGCCGCCGGGCTTCAGCGCCCCGGACTGCTCCGCCGCGGTGATCATCTTCAGCGCGATGCGGTCCTTGACGGAGCCTCCGGGGTTGACGTACTCGACCTTGGCCAGCACCGTCGGGGCCAATCCCTCGGTGACTCGGTTCAGGCGCACCAGCGGGGTGTTGCCCACCAGGTCGACCATGGATTCGGCGTAGCGCACGGGATGCTCCCATCGGGTCGGCGCCAGCGTCGGCGCACGGTGATCGCCATCCAGCCTAGGCATGCCCGCCGGGGCGCCGTCCCACCGTGCCCCGCATCGGTTCCGGGTGGGCGAAGATGGAGGGGAAGGGAGCGACACGGCGGTGACGGGGAACAGCGGTGCAGGTGGGTCGGCGGTGACGGGACCAGCGGCGGGCCCGCGCAGGGCCGGGCGCGGCGCGGTCGAGGCGCTGGTGGCGGCGGCCGCGGTGGCCGGCCTGGCCGGGGCATCCTGGGCGGGTCTGATGCGTCAGGCCCGCGTGGCGTCCGGCCTGATCGAGGCGGCGGCACTGGCGGCCGTGGCCAAGGACGGCACCCTGCCGGACGGGGCGGAGTTCGCGTGGCAGGCGGTGCCGCCCAGCGGTGACGGGGTCTACCTGCCGGACGGGACCGGGCCGCTGGAGCCCGCGGCCGGCACCCGCGTCGGCGCCGACACGGACACCGTCGTGCTGACCTTGCTGGGCGACTCCACGGCGGTCGGCTACGGCTGCACCATCGCAGACGAGGTGCCCGGCGTCGTGCTGGCCCGCGGGGTGGCGGCCGCGCTGGACCGGCCGGTGCGAATCGCGACCCACGGCGTGGTCGGCTCCGGGGCCGCGGACCTGGCACGGCAGGTCACGGCCGCGCTGCCCGACGCTCCGGACGCCGCCGTGATCGTGGTGGGCGCCAACGACGTGCGGGACCGGATCCCGCCCCGCCGGTCGGCGGCCCAAACCGGGCAGGCCGTTGCTGCGCTGCGCGCCCAGGGCGTCCCGGTAGTGGTGGGGACCTGCCCGGACCTGGGCGTGGTCGCGCCCATCCCGCAGCCGCTGCGCCGGGTGGTGGGGCTGTGGTCGCGGACCCTGGCGGCACTGCAGGAACGGGCGGTGACGGCGGCCGGCGGGGTCGCCGTGCCGATCGCCCGGCTGGTCAGCCCGGACTTCTACGGCCGGCCGGACCTGTTCTACGCCGACGGGTTCCACCCGCCCGGGCCCGGCTACGCC
>JBIQML010000511.1:0-3955 GCA_044463405.1 Nakamurella lactea
GGCCTGGGTTCCGCTGGCCGTCGGCGCCGGCGCGACCTGCTCGGTGGAGGGGCATCGTCGGACCGCTTAGGACTCGGCCGGGCGGGCGGACCCCGGTCGCCCGCCGCCGACCGGTACGGGACGCCGAGCAGCGGGCAGCAGGGTGGTGACGGTGACGGCGATCAGAACGCCCAACGGGACGGCGGGCGCGCCCTCTCGCGCGGCGATGGTCAGCACTCCCCCGCACAGCGCGCCGACCACCAGGCCGGTGATGGCGGCGAATCCCCGCCAACGCACCGGCTCGCGACGGACCAGGCGGGACAGCGTCGCGGTCAGGGTGCCGGTCAGGTAGGTGGAGGACACGTCGCTGATGGGCAGGGCGCGAACGGTGGCGCTCTGCACGCCCATGGCGACGGCGGCCAGCGCCAGCAGGCCGGGTCGCTGAGTCGCGGGCGGCTGTCCGGCGGCCAGGATCCACCAGGCCGAGAATGCGGCGAGCAGGGGTATTTCGAGCGCCAGGGCGACGGTGGCCCGCGGAGGCCAGGCACTCCCGTTGCGCCGGGGCCCGACCACCGCGGCACCGAGCAGCACGCCCGCGGCGAAGGACGCGATCGCCACACCCACGGACCCGGCCAGCGC
Source organism: Nakamurella lactea (assembly GCA_044463405.1). Lineage (GTDB taxonomy): Bacteria > Actinomycetota > Actinomycetes > Mycobacteriales > Nakamurellaceae > Nakamurella > Nakamurella lactea_B. Next base: position 619 of record JBIQML010000511.1, read on the forward strand.
GCGATCCCGGGTGCCGGCCGAGATGCCCAGCTGCACCAGGTTTCCGGTCATCACGCTGGTGAACACCTGCCCGAGACGCAGGAAGCTCATCGCGTCCATGGCGCCGGTGACGATCGCCAGGGCGACCACCAGGGCCAGCACCAGGCGATTCTCGGGTGCGGGCCGGGGGTCGGCTCCGCCGACCACACCGGTGCCCCGCGGGCCTCGTCCCGGCGCCGACGGAGGCTCGGGCGGCGCCGGGTCGTGGCGGTGCACCGGGGTCAGTCCGGGGCCATGCCGGTTCCCGGCTGCTGGCCGTGGCCCGGCATGCTGGGGACGGCGTCGTGCGGCGTGGAGCGGTCGGACCAGCGCAGCACGGCCCCGATCCCGTCGGCAAGGTCGGGATCCTCGTCATCCAGCAGCGTGAGGGCGGCGCCTGAGGCGTATACGGCACGAGCCAGGATCGCGTCCGCGCGCATCGCGACGGGATCCTCGACGCCCATGTCGGCCAGTTCCGCACGCTCGGTGCCGATCTGCAGCGGCTCCGCGCCGGACCACAGCGTCGCGGTGGAGGTGGGATCGTCATGCAGCAGGACGGTGTCGACCTGGCTGCGCCGCAGGGCGTCCACCACGGCCGACAGTCCCTGCACGGCCTCCTGCTGCCGCGCCTCGGCCGCGGAGAACCGGTCCAGAAGCGCGTGGCGCGTTCGCTTTTCGTGTTCTGCCAGCGCGGCGCCGATCGCGGCGCGCCGAGCGTCCTGATCGACGCCCGCCGCGCGGCCGCCGGACTCCAGGCGGACGACGAGGTCGCGGGCGGCACCGCCCAGCGCGCGGGTCAGCGCGCCGACCGCGTAGGGGTCGCCATCCACCAGCACCACTGCCGGGGCGATCTCGGCCACGATGCGGTCGACCTCGGCGGCCACCTCCGCGGCGTTGCGATCCCATGAGTCCTGCACCCTGGCCTGCATCCGCCGGTGCGACCATCCACCGGACGGAACCTTGTGCAGTAACTCGTGACTGCCCTGCACCTGCTCGGCCTCCGCGGTGGCACCGAGTTCGTCCACGACCTCGATGTCCGCCCCGGCCCGGTCCACGTCCAGCACGAGGTACGGGGCGGAAAGGCGCACGGACCGCGCCGCCGGCAGCAGGTGGGGAGCCGGGCCGAACGTGCATTCGTCCCGCGGGGGCGCCCCCGGCATCACCAGATCCAACACGATCTCGCCTCCCCGGGCGACCATCAACCGGGTGAGCGGCCCGCCACGTCCCGGTAGCGAGGCACCGGTGTCCCGGAGCACCTCGATGTCCGCCGACGGTGCACCCCGGTCGGCTAGCCGCTCTCCGAGAGCACGGAGCCGGGCCGGAATCTCGCCTGCGGCGGACTCACCGGCGCGACTCGCGTCGACGCTGATCGAACTGAACGGCCCGGACTGGCGTGCCGTCTCTCGCACCACGTCCAACATCGCTGATCCCTGCTCCGTTCACCCGTCGCGCCGGGGTCGCATCAGCGGACCCGCCGGCCTGCCCCCGTCAGTGGTTGCGCAGCGCACGGATGAGCTCGCCCTTGTTCATCTTCGACCGCCCGTCGATGCCGATCTCGCTCGCTCGCCGGCGCAGGTCCGGCACGGTCCACTCGTCGTAGCTCGGGGAGGATCCGCCGCGCTTTCCGACGGACCTGCGGGAACTGCCGGCCGCGGAGTTGGCGATCCGCGCCGACTTCTCCTTGGAGTTGCCCTCGTCCCGGAGGCGTTCGTACAGCTTCTTGTCCTTGACGCTGGGACCCGGATCCCGTCTGGGCATGATGCGCTCCTTTCGGTCAAGGCGCGTTGGCGCCCCGTGCACCGGGGGTACCCCGCGGACGGCGATCTCTACACCGGATGCCGATGCCAGGTCCGGGGGCGGCGTGCGAGCGATCCCCAGTGGATCAATCGCTGAGCCGGATCCACAGGTACAGCGCGGAAAATCCCACGGCGAACCCGATGACGACCATCAGCCACGCCCACTGCACCGGCGTCCCGGAGAACCAGTTGATCAGCAGGCCACCCACCGCGACCGCCATGCCCACGACGAGGCAGATACCGACGGCCAGGCGCCTGCGGGGCGACGGTATCGATCCGTGGCGACGTTCGGTTCTGGCCATGGTGGTAGTGACCCCGGTCCGGCCGGGTCTCAAACCGGAGGGTCACCGGTCCTCGGACTTGCCGCCGGTCAGACGCTCGGCGACCTTGCGGGCGGGGGCAGCGACCGCATCCGGGATGAAGTGGCCCGGGCTGGCGTCGAAGCTGGACTCGTCGAGCATGTCCTTGACCATCTGCAGCGCGATCCGCTTGCGGTTCGGCGTGCCCGACTTCAGCGCCGTCGCCAGCTTGGTCAACTGGTCCTTCTTCACCTTCGAGGGGATCGGCGGCTCGTGCTCGTCGATCACCATCTCCACGATGGCCGGACCGTCGTGCGCGAGCGCGGCGGACAGCACGCCGGCGCAGTCCGCCGGGTCCTCCACCCGGGCGCCGTAGGCGCCGCAGGCCTCGGCGAACTTGACGAAGTCCATCGGCGCCATGTTCACGCCGAACTCCGGGTTGCCCAGGAAGACCATCTGTTCCCACTTGATCAGGCCCAGGGTGTTGTTCTTCATCACCACGATCTTCACCGGCAGCCCGTGCTGCACGCAGGTGAGGAAGTCGCCCAGCTGCATGGTCAGCGATCCGTCCCCGGTGAACACCACCACCTGCCGCCCGGGGTACGCGCTCTGCGCCCCGATGGCATACGGCAAGCCGGCGGCCATCGAGCAGTTGGTGCCGGAGAAGCTGAACTTCATGTTCCCGCGGACCTTCACCTGCCGCGCCACCCAGGTGGTGACCGTGCCGGAGTCGCCGCACACGATCGCGTCGTCGGCCAGCGCGTCGTTGAGTGCCCAGGCCGGGACCTGCGGCTTCATCGGCATGTCGGCGCGGGTGCCGCGCTCTTCCATCAGCGCCCACCACTCGGCCATGCCGTGCTGGGCCTGCTGCAGGAACTCCCGGTTGTCGTTGCGCTGCAGCAGCGGGATGAGCTCCCGCAGGGTCGCCGCCGCGTCGCCGCACAGGGCCACGTCCACCGGGTAGCGCAGCCCCATGCGCTCCGGGGAATCGTCGATCTGCACGCACACCGCCTGTCCCGGCGACGGGTAGAACTCGATGTAGGGCATGGTGCTGCCCACGATGACCAGCGCGTCGCACTGCTCGAGTGCCTCCTCACTCGGCCGCGAGCCCACCAGCGCGATGGGCCCGGTGGTGTACGGGGAATCGTCCGGCACGCAGTCCTTGCCGAGCTGCGCCTTGATGATCGGCGCGCCCAGGGCCTCGGCCAGCTGCTCCAGTTCCTT